>NZ_JBHFCS010000007.1:0-251187 GCF_044143025.1 Pseudomonas sp. TR47
GGTACAGCGCAGACCTCAAGAGCTGCGCGGTCCCTGTGAATGCTAACGCTTCTTGCCCCCGAGCAATGACCCCATCAACCCCCGCACCAGCTGGCGCCCCAACTGGTTGGCCGCCTGACGCACCGCCGACTTGATCGCCTGCCCCGCCGCGCTCTGCAAGAAATCCCCGGCCTTGTCGACCAGGCTGTCATCATCCGCCTTGGGCGCCGGCACGGGCTCTACCGGCTCGCCTTTGCGCCGGGCCAGCATTTCGTACGCCGACTCCCGGTCAATAGGCTTGTCATAGCGCCCCGCCAACGGTGACCCTGCTATCAGGGCACTACGCTCGGCCACACCCAACGGCCCGATTCGCGATTGCGGCGGCGCAATCAGCACCCGCTGAACCATCGCCGGAGTGCCCCTTTCTTCAAGCGTACCCACCAGAGCCTCGCCAATCCCCAGCTCGGTCAGCACTGCCAGAGTGTCGAATGCCGGGTTCGGGCGAAAGCCGTCTGCCACGGCCCGCAGCGATTTCTGCTCCTTGGCGGTAAAGGCCCGCAGCCCATGCTGGATGCGCAACCCCAGTTGGGCCAGCACGCTGTCGGGCAGATCGCCCGGCGACTGGGTGACAAAGAACACCCCCACGCCCTTGGAGCGAATCAGCCGAACCACCTGTTCCAAGCGATCCTGCAGGGCTTTCGGGGTGCCGTTGAACAGTAGATGCGCTTCATCGAAAAACAGCGCAAGTACCGGCTTGTCGGCATCGCCTCGCTCCGGCAACTGCTCGAACAGCTCGGCCAGCAGCCACAGCAGGAAGGTGGCGTATACCTTCGGGGCCTCATGCACCAACCGGCTGGCATCGAGCAGGTGAATTCGCCCACGACCATCAGCGTCCGTGCGCAACAGGTCCTCAAGTTGCAATGCCGGCTCACCGAACAGCGCCTCGGCACCCTGTTGCTCCAGCGTTGCCAAACGCCGCAACAATGCCTGGGTCGAGGCCGTGGTCATCAGCGCACTGTCTTCGCCCAGCAACTGGGGATTGTCTTTAAGGTGGGCCAGCAGCGCCTTGAGGTCCTTGAGGTCGAGCAGCAGCAACCCGTCACGGTCAGCCACCTTGAATGCGGCATACAACGCAGCCTGCTGGCTGTCGGTCAGCTCAAGCAGATTGCCGAGCAACAGCGGCCCCATCTCACTGAGGGTGGTGCGCAGCGGGTGGCCGGACTGCCCGGCGATATCCCACAGGCTCAGCGGGTAGGCCTGCGCCTTGTAACCCAGCCAAGGCATGCCGGCAATGCGCTCGGCCACCTTGCCCTGGGGCGCACCCGCCGCACCGACACCGCACAGGTCACCTTTGACATCGGCGGCGAACACTGCCACACCGGCATCACTGAACACCTCCGCCAGGTGTTGCAAGGTCACGGTCTTGCCGGTACCGGTGGCACCGGCAACCAGGCCATGGCGGTTAGCCAGGCGCATGGCTTGAGTCACAGGCTGGCCATCCGGGCCAGCGCCTACAACTATGGTCGAAGTTTCCGACATCTTTTTAATCCTCTGCTCAAGCTTGACCACCCACCAGCCGATAGCTCTGGATGATATTCGCCTTTGAAGACAGAACACCCCTGAAAGGACTTTCGGGATGTTGCACTGTTTTAAGCGGTACTCGTGCGAACGCCCGATAAAAACCTTAGCGGAACCGATCACGCCATGAACAAAAGCCTTCGTTTCAGCCACAAGATTCTTTTGGCCGCATCACTGATCGTGATACTCGCCTTCAGCCTGTTCACCCTCTACAACGACTATCTCCAGCGTAATGCCATCCGTGAAAACCTGGAGAATTATCTGGCTGAAATGGGCACATCCACTTCGAACAACATTCGCAACCTGTTCGAAGGCCGTATAAAACTGGTTGAAAACCTGGCGCAGAACATCGCCCAGCAACCTGCCAGCGCAGAAACGCTGATGGGCCAGAGCGCCCTGACGTCAAGCTTCCTGACCGTCTACCTGGGCAAGGTCGACGGTGGCTTCAGCGTGCGACCCGACTCGAAGATGCCTGATGGCTACGACCCACGCACCCGCCCCTGGTACAGGGATGGCATGAGCGCCCCGGGCGCCATCCTCACCGAGCCCTACATCGACATGACCACCAACCAGATGGTCATCGGCATCCTCAGCAAAGTGTCCGCGAGTGTCGGCGTAGTCGGTGGCGACCTGGCCCTGGACGGCCTGGTGCAGATCATCAACTCGCTGAACTTCGGCGGCATGGGCTATGCCTTCCTGGTCAACGACCAAGGCAAGATTCTGGTGCACCCGGACAAGGCACTGGTCATGAAATCGCTGTCGGACCTGTTCCCGCAGCACACGCCGAAACTGACCGGCGAGCTCACCGAAATCGAGGCCGATGGCCAGACCCGCCTGCTGACCTTCACCCCGATCAAGGGCCTGCCATCGGCCAACTGGTACATCGGCCTGTCGGTGGACAAGGACAAAGCCTTTGCCATGCTCAGCAACTTCCGTACGTCGGCCGTGATCGCCACGGCGGTGGCGGTCGTGATCATCATTGGCTTGCTGGGCCTGCTGATCCGCGTGCTGATGCAACCCTTGCTCACCATGACCCGCGCCATGGAAGACATCGCCGAAGGTGAAGGCGACCTGACCAAACGCCTGAAAATCCACAACCATGATGAGTTCGGCATCCTCGGCACCGCCTTCAACCGCTTCGTCGAACGCGTCCACGGCTCGATCCGCGAGGTGTCCTCGGCCACCGAGCAGGTCAACGAAGTGGCCCTGCGCGTGATCAGCGCCTCCAACTCGTCGATGACCAACTCGGACGAGCAGTCCAACCGCACCAACAGCGTTGCCGCGGCCATCAACGAACTGGGTGCCGCCGCCCAGGAAATCGCCGGCAATGCCGCCCAGGCTTCGCAACATGCAAGCTCTGCACGCCTGCTGGCCGAAGAGGGCCAGCAAGTCGTGACGCGCAATATCGAGGCGATGAATCGCCTGTCGGACCTGATCGTCACCTCCAGCGCGCACATCGAAACGCTCAACAGCAAGACGGTGAACATCGGCCAGATCCTTGAGGTGATCACCAGTATTTCCCAACAGACCAACCTGCTGGCGCTGAACGCCGCCATCGAAGCCGCACGGGCTGGAGAAGCCGGGCGTGGTTTTGCCGTGGTCGCCGACGAAGTACGCAACCTGGCGCACCGCACCCAAGAGTCGGCGCAACAGGTACAGGCGATGATCGAGGAGCTGCAGGTCGGTGCCCGCGAGTCGGTCGATACCATGGGCCAGAGCCAGCGCCACAGCCAGGACAGCATGGCGATCGCCAACCAGGCCGGTGAGCGCCTGGACAGCGTCACCGTGCGCATCGGTGAAATCGACGGCATGAACCAGTCGGTGGCCACTGCAACCGAGGAGCAGACAGCCGTGGTCGACTCGATCAACATGGACATCAATGAGATCAACATGCTCAACCAGGAAGGGGTCGAGAACCTGCAGGCCACCCTGCGGGCGTGCTCGGACCTGGAGCAGCAGGCCTCCCGCCTCAAGCACCTGGTAGGCAGCTTCCGCATCTAGCGCCAAGCGGCAAGCTGCAAGTAAAAGCGGATTTGGCGCCGCCTCTTGCTTGCAGCTTGCAGCTTGCAGCTCCCACCCAACCCAACCGAACAAACTATCCTTCAGGTAGGTCAACCTTAGGCGCGTCATCCCCGGCCTGTTACAGCCCGATGACGGACCAAAAGTCGATCCCGGAGGGATGCTGATCGTGCACATCGCTGACATCACCATGTTCTACGCCCCGGCCAGCGGCGGCGTACGCACTTATCTTGATGCCAAACACCACCGCCTCGACGCCATTGACGGCGTACGCCACAGCCTGTTGATTCCCGGAGCCAGCGCTCGCCAGGAAGACGGCATCTATCAAGTTCCGGCTCCGCCCCTGCCCTTCGGCAAAGGCTACCGCTTCCCAGTGCGGCTGGCCCCCTGGTGCAATGTGCTGCGCGGCCTCAAGCCCGACCTCATCGAGGTGGGTGACCCCTACCTGACCGCCTGGGCGGCCCTCGAGGCCCGGCGTCAGCTGGATGTACCCGTGATCGGTTTCTATCACTCCGACTTGCCGCTGCTGGTCAGCAACCGCATGGGCAACTGGTTCATGCCAAATGTAGAAGCCTATGTCAGCAAGCTGTACGGCAATTTCGACCGAGTGCTGGCGCCCAGCCAGGTGATGGCCGACAAGCTTCGCCGCCTGGGTGTGCGCGATGTCCATGTGCAGCGCCTGGGCGTCGATCTGGCCACGTTCAACCCGCAACACCGTGACCCGCAACTGCGCGCCGAACTGGGCATACCCGATACCAGTCGCCTGCTGGTCTTCGCTGGCCGTGGCTCGCGGGAAAAAAACCTGCCCGTACTGCTCGATTGCATACAGCGCCTTGGCCGCCCTTACCACCTGTTGCTGGTGGGCTCGAACATGCCAGCCAACGTCCCTGACAACGTCAGCGTGATCAATCGATTCTGCGCGCCGCAGGACGTCGCCAGGCTGGTGGCCAGCGCCGACCTGTTGGTGCATGCCGGCGACCAGGAAACCTTCGGCCTGGTCATCCTTGAAGCAATGGCCAGCGCCACTCCCGTGGTGGCCGTGCACGCCGGGGCCTTCGGCGAGATCGTCAATGAGCAGTGTGGGCGCCTGTGCCGGGCAAACGATGGGCAGGCCATGGCCACTGCAGTGCGTGAGGTGTTCGAAGCCGGCGTGCGCAAGCTCGGGGCCCAGGCCCGCAGCCACGTTGAGCAACATTATTCGTGGGACAATGTCGTCGCCGGCCTGCTGCAGCACTATCAAGCGGTGCTTGGCCATCAACCACAGGTACGCGCCCATGCTTGAGGCCAGCACCGCGCCGGGCAGCCTGATGCTCGTGCTGCACGATATCGCGCCTGAGACCTGGCCGGACTACCAGCCCTTCGTTCAGGCGGTCGACGAAATGGGCCATGTGCCCATGACCTGGCTGGTAGTGCCGAACTTCCATCACCGCAACCCGCTGGCAGGCTCCCCAGCATTCTGCCGCCTGCTCGAACGGCGCCTGGCGCGCGGCGATGAACTGGCGTTGCATGGCTTGTACCACGCCGACGATGGGCCATCGCCAAGCAGCCTGCGTGAGTACTTCATGCGCCGCCTGTACACCCATGAAGGTGAATTCTATGCCTTGAACCAGGCGCAGGCCATGCAACGCCTGGAGGCCGGCCTTGAAGTCTTCGCCCGGCAAGGCTGGCCCGTCGCAGGCTTCGTCGCCCCGGCCTGGCTGATGAGCCAAGGCACCCGCCAGGCCCTGAGCCAACTGCCGTTGCGCTACACCAGCACACCACAGCACCTGTATCGCTTGCCGGACTTCACTGCGTTCAATGCCCCCGGCCTGGTCTGGAGTGCCCGCAGCGCCTGGCGCCGCAGCGTGTCGCGAGTGGTCTGTGACTGGCAATGCAGGCGCTGGCGCAACGCGCAAACCCTGCGCCTTGGGCTGCATCCGGTGGACATGCGCCACCGCTCCTCACGAGATTACTGGCTGCGAACGCTGGACAAGCTGCTGATGCAAGGCCGCGCCCCCCTGACCAAGTCGGCCTGGCTACAGCGCCAGGCAAACGGATGAACCGTCTGGGCTGGCTGGCCATGGCTTTGGTGACGGCCATGGTGATACCGGCCCTGCTGGGGGGAAGCGAACTGCTGCCCCGGCTCAAGGCCTTCGACCCCGGCTTGATGCTGACCCTGCTGGGCATGATCCTGCTGTGCTGGGTGATCAATGCCGTGCGGCTGCGCCTGCTGCTTGGCCAGCAGGGAGCAAAGCTTGGGCACGTACGCAGCCTCGGCGTGGTGATGGCCACCGAATTCGCCATTTGCACCACCCCAGGCGGCAGTGGTGGGCCGCTGACACTCATGGCGCTGCTGGCCCGCGACCGTATCGGCCCGGCACGCAGCGGTGCGGTGTTTGCCATGGATCAGTTGAACGACCTGCTGTTCTTCTTCTGTGCCATGTTGGCAATAGCCGGTTACGCACTGTTCCACAGCCTTGGCCGCAGCCAGCAGAGCATGTTGCTGGGCAGCGCGCTGTTGCTGTGCTCGGCACTGGCGGCAATAGTGGCGCTGCTACGTTACCGACGGACGGTGATGCGCCTCAACGGGCGGCTTTTGCAGCGCATGGGGATGGCGCCGGCGCGCAAACGGCGCTGGGCACGCAAGCTGTTGCATTTCATCGATGCCTTGGCGCAGACCTGGCAGCTTCCCAAAAGCACGTTGGTGCTTGTGTTCACCCTCACCTGCGCGCACTGGAGCCTGCGCTACAGCGTGCTGTACCTGGTGTTGCAAGGCTTGGGCGTGGAGTTGTCGTGGATCCCGAGTTTTCTGGTGCAGATGCTCTCGCTCAGTGCCGGGCAATTCAGCCTGCTGCCGGGCGGAGCCGGGGCCGCCGAGCTGACATCGGCAAGCCTGTTGACGCCTCTGGTGGGCAGCTCCACCGCTGCCGCAGCGATCCTGATCTGGCGTGCGGTCACTTACTATTTTTACCTGCTGGCCGGGGGGCCGGTGTTCGTCTGCCTGCTGGCGCGCCCGCTACTGGAGCGCTGGCGGCGTCAGGCGGGTTGAGCTGGTGCCAGAGCTCGGCGGCACCGGGAAAATCGGTGCCGTCCTGTTCGCTCAGGGCATCGGGGTCATAGCGGGCAAGGCAGCCTTCACCAAGGGTGGGCGGTGCTGATGCGGTGGGTTTGTTGCGTGAGCTTGTCATGTTGCATCCCCTGCATAGCTGGGGCTGCGTTGCAGCCCCAAAGCCCGTATCAGTCGAACACGACAGTCTTGTTGCCGTGCACCAGCACGCGGTCTTCCAAGTGATAGCGCAGGCCACGGGCAAGCACCATCTTCTCGACGTCGCGGCCGAAGCGGACCATGTCCTCGATGCTGTCGGCATGGCTCACACGTACCACGTCCTGCTCGATGATCGGACCTGCGTCCAGCTCTTCAGTCACGTAGTGGCAAGTAGCACCGATCAGCTTCACCCCACGCAGGGCGGCCTGGTGGTAAGGCTTGGCACCGACGAACGACGGCAGGAAGCTGTGGTGGATGTTGATGACTTTTTCGGCGTAATCCTGGCACAACTGCGGTGGCAGGATTTGCATGTAACGCGCCAGCACCACCACATCGGCCGCATGTTCCTGAACCAGGCGCGACACTTCAGCAAACGCAGGCGCCTTGTCTTTCGGGTCGACCGGTACATGGAAGAACGGGATGCCGTGCCACTCGACCATGCTGCGCAGGTCGTTGTGGTTGGAAATCACGCAGGGGATCTCGCAATCCAGTTCATCGGTGTGCCAGCGGTGCAACAGGTCAGCCAGGCAGTGGGATTCGCGGCTCGCCATCAGCACAACGCGCTTTTTCTGAGCCGAGTCAGTAATGCGCCAGGCCATGGAAAACTCTTCGGCGATCGGCGAGAAGGCTTCACGGAAGGCCTCGATACCAAATGGCAGCGATTCGGCGCGGATTTCATGGCGCATGAAGAACCAGCCACTCTGCTCATCGGAGTGGTGGCTCGCTTCGTTGATCCAGCCATTGTACAAAGCCAGGAAATTACTGACTTTCGCCACGATACCAACACGGTCGGGGCAAGCGATCACCAGACGATAGGTGCGCATGAATAAGACTCCAGAACTTCGCAAAGGCGCTCATTCTAGCGGCCCGCCCGGAAAAACGCAGTAATCATTGCACCCCACCGCCGCCCGCCTCCTCGCTTACACGCAAGCTGCGGCACGCTGCAACAGCGAGGGTGAAACATGACGAATTGCCGGGCCTTATGTAAATATTTTTTTAACCTTGAGATATTTTGTCACAGCGACATAAACAGTTGAGGAACTGATTAATAGGTTTACTTGAGAGTTTCGCCTGTCTATTATTGCTCCACACATTTCCGAACACGCATTAAGGAACACTCCATGTCCCTGATCAACGAATACCGCGCCACCGAAGAAGCCATCAAGGAACTTCAGGCCCGCCTGGCCAACCTGTCGCAGGATGACAAGCTGAAAAAAGAACTGGAGTTCGAAGGCAAACTGCGCACCCTGATGGGCGAATACTCCAAATCGCTGCGCGACGTCATTGCCCTGCTCGACCCGGAGTCGAAACTGAGCAAAGGGCCACGTGGCGCCGTCAAGACCACCGCCACCAAACGTGCGCGCAAGGTCAAGCAATACAAAAACCCGCACAATGGTGAAGTGATCGAAACCAAAGGCGGCAACCACAAAACCCTGAAAGAGTGGAAAGCCAAATGGGGTGGCGATGTGGTTGAAAGCTGGGCGACCCTGCTGGACTGATTGTCCGCTCGATCGCTGTACTGCTAAAAACAAAAACGCCGGCACGATGCCGGCGTTTTTGTTTGCTTGTATAAAACCACTCAAACACTGATGGCAAACTGCTCCGCCAGTTGTCGGGCATGCGCCTGCCAGGCATCCAGCACCTGACGCCCGGCCTCGTCCGCGTTGGCCCAGGCGCTTTGGCGCGCCTGCTCGAAGTCACCCAGCGTGTTGGGTGCACCCCAATGCGGATCGCTCAGCCGCTGCTGGCAGAAACCATACCAGCGTTGCCGCTCTTCGCTATTCAAGGTTTCCGGGAAGTTGCGCGCCCGATACCGGAACAACAACTCAGGCATGCGCGGGTCATCGAACATCCAGTGGCCTTGCCCCAACTGTGCAGGGTCCAGCGTTCTTACTTGTTCGCACAGCCGGCGGTCGCGGTCGCCGAGAAACCCTTCATACAATTGCTGTTCCGGATCGTCACTCGGAACAAAGTCGTCCTTGCCGTAAATGTGTTCCAGCTTGTGTTGCCAAGCATTCTGTTGATTGGCCAACTCTTCAGCGCGTGATTGCACGAGCGCCAAATCGATACCGAGCCGTTGCTGATCGGCCGCGCGCAATACCGAGAGCGGCGCCACTACCGGGCAGCGATTGATCTGCACCAACTTCAGCGGTATGGGTAATTGCCCGTCAGACAATTCCTCACGACGCGTGTACAAGCGTTCACGAAGCACCTCGGCACTTTCCCTTAATAAGGGTAGGGTTTCCTGTTGCAGGTCGCACACAATCAGCGCGTTGCGATTACGTGGGTGCCAGGCCAAAGGCAAGACCACCCCCAGATAATTGCGCGCCGCCGAGAACCGCCCCGATATATGCACCAACGGCTGCAGCAGACGGATTTGCTCCATCACTTTGTGCTTGCTGCGCAACTGGAACAGCCACTCATACAACTTGGGTTGCTTGTGCCGGATCAGACGCGCCAGTGCGATGGTGGCCCGCACGTCGGAAAGTGCCTCGTGTGCATGCCCATGCTCGATGCCATTGGCCTTGCTGAGCAGTTCAAGACGCAGGCTGGTGCGCCCGTCCTGTTGCGGCCAGACGATGCCTTCAGGGCGAAGGGCATAAGCAGTGCGTACCACATCGATCAAGTCCCAGCGGCTATTGCCGCCCTGCCACTCCCGGGCATAGGGGTCGAAGAAGTTGCGGTACAGGCTGTAGCGGGTAACCTCGTCGTCGAAGCGCAAGGTGTTGTAACCGGCGCCGCAGGTCCCCGGGAGGGCCAGTTGCGCGTGCACCCGCGTCATGAACTCGGCTTCGCACAGGCCTTGGCTGGCCAGTTGCTGCGGGGTGATACCCGTCACCAGGCAGGCCGCCGGGTGCGGCAGGATATCGTCGCTGGGGCGGCAATAAAGACTGATCGGCTCGTCGATCTCATTGAGCTCGAAGTCGGTGCGCACTCCGGCCACCTGCAACGGCCTGTCGCAGCGCGGGTTGATACCGGTGGTTTCGTAGTCGTGCCAGAAAATGCTAGAGGTCACGGGGACGTCCTGATCAAAGGTCGCCCCGATTCTAGCGGACATGGCCTCAGACGGAAGCGTTGGCCGGGTGGAAACTGAAATAGTCGCGCAACGAGCGCACGAATTCGTCGTATTCGCGTGGTGCCTGCAGCAGCATGAAGCCCGAATCGTAATGGCCAGGCGTCTGGTCCTCACGGCACCACAGGCAACTGGCGGTCAGGTTGATGAACTGAAAGCCACCACCGGGCAGCGGCAGGCGCAACTGCAACTCGAAATCCGGCCCCACCAGCACCGGTAACTGGCTGATCAACATCAAGCCATCTTCCGAGGCATTGCCCAGCTGCCCGATCGGCTGATCGGTAAAGCGGTTGAAGACCCTCAGTACACAAGGTAACTGATGGCGTTCGATATGACGCTGATTGAACATGGTCACAATTGCAGTCCGTACCCGATGCCAGGAATACGAGGTACTGGCGGTTGTTGTAACAACTGAGTTACAGGTTAACGCAGCGCACGCGGCAAATCCCGTGAAATAAACGATACCTTGGTGTTAACGCCAAGGAGAGGTATTCACCGGGCTGGCCATCGCACCCTCGCCAGCGCGGTAGTGGCCCAGCTTCTCCAGAGTCTGCAGTCGCGCCTTGGCCCGGTAGGCATACTCGTTGCGCGGATACTGCTGGATCAGGTATTCGTAGGTTTGTGCTGCGTCCACGAAAAGCTTCTGGCGCTCCAGGCACTGACCCCGCAGCAACGACACTTCCGGATGGATGAACGGCCGCGCGCGGCTGGTACGATCGACCTGTGACAGCTCGAGCATGACCCGCTGGCAATCGCCTCGGTCGTACGCACGATAGGCGTTGTTCAGATGGTGGTCCATGGACCAGCGGGTACAGCCGACGGCGCTGGCCGCCAGGGCAAAAACGATCAGGGCTCGCATGGGGATCTCCTTTAATAAAGAGTATATCGGCGTGCCGGTATATTTCTTCAGCTTGCAACTTGCAACTTGCAGCTTGCAGCTGCCCTATCGTACCCGCCTGCAGGTAGTGCAACGGAACAATGACTACAGGGCGATTCAGGAGTAGCCTTTCGCTGCGCTTCACTATAGGAGTCTGTGCATGACCATCCGCCGTACCAAAATCGTCGCCACCCTCGGCCCCGCCAGCAATTCGCCGCAAGTGATCGAACAACTGATCCTCGCCGGCCTGGACGTGGCACGCCTGAACTTTTCCCACGGCACCCCGGACGAGCACAAGGCGCGCGCCCGCCTGATCCGTGAAATCGCTGCCAAGAACGGCCGCCATGTCGCATTGCTGGGCGACCTGCAGGGTCCGAAGATCCGCATCGCCAAGTTCAGCAACAAGCGCATCGAACTGAAGATCGGTGACAAGTTCACCTTCTCCACCGCCCACCCGCTGACCGAAGGCAACCAGGACATCGTCGGTATCGACTATCCCGACCTGGTCAAGGACTGCGGCGTTGGTGACGAACTGCTGCTCGACGACGGCCGTGTGGTCATGCGCGTCGAGACCGCTACCGCGGATGCACTGCACTGCGTGGTGATCATCGGTGGCCCGCTGTCGGACCACAAAGGCATCAACCGCAAAGGTGGCGGCCTGACCGCGCCGGCCCTGACCGAAAAAGACAAGGCCGACATCAAGCTGGCCGCGGAAATGGACCTGGACTACCTGGCCGTGTCCTTCCCGCGTGACGCCAGCGACATGGAATATGCCCGCAAGCTGCGCGACGAGTCCGGCGGCAGCGCCTGGCTGGTGGCCAAGATCGAGCGTGCCGAAGCCGTTGCCGACGACGAAACCCTCGACAAGCTGATCGCCGCCTCCGATGCCGTGATGGTTGCCCGTGGCGACCTGGGCGTGGAAATCGGCGACGCCGAGCTGATCGCCATCCAGAAGAAGATCATCCAGCACGCACGCCGCAACAACAAGGCGGTGATCGTGGCGACCCAGATGATGGAGTCGATGATCCAGAACCCGATGCCGACCCGCGCCGAAGTGTCCGACGTGGCCAACGCCGTGCTGGACAACACCGATGCGGTGATGCTGTCGGCCGAAAGCGCCGCCGGTTCCTACCCGATCGAAGCGGTACAGGCCATGGCGCGCATCTGCCTGGGCGCTGAAAAGCACCCGACCAGCCAGAAGTCCAGCCACCGCCTGCACACCACCTTCGAGCGCTGCGACGAAAGCATCGCCCTGGCGGCCATGTACACCGCCAACCACTTCCCCGGCGTCAAGGCGATCATCGCCCTCACCGAGAGTGGCTACACCCCGCTGATCATGTCGCGCCTGCGCTCGCACGTGCCGATCTACGCACTGTCGCCGCACCGCGCTACCCAGGCGCGCGCGTCGATGTTCCGCGGCGTCTACCCGATCGCGTTCGACCCGGCTTCGCTGCCGGCCGACAAGGTCAGCCAGGCGGCGGTCGACGAACTGCTCAAGCGTGGCCTGGTGGCGCAAGGTGACTGGGTGATCCTGACCAAGGGCGACAGCTACCACACCATCGGTGGTACCAACGGCATGAAGATCCTGCATGTCGGTGATCCGCTGGTCGGCTGATCTGCCTCAACCGGCGCCGCTCTGCGGCGCCGGTTCAATCACTGCACACCGTCTTCAGGCATGCTCGACGAACACATCGGCAAATACCAGATTCCTCGGTACCCCCGCAATGAACAGCCGCCGCGCGAACCGCTCCACACTTCCCGGCGAGCCACACACCAGCGCAATGGTCTGCCGCGATGATGGCCGCAATGTCGCCAGCGCTGCATCCAGCTGATCCGCCAGTACCCGCTCGACACTCACGCCTTCGATCTGCATCAACGGCTCAGCCAGGTAATGCCCGGCGGCATCATGCGCCACATGCATCACCCTGATCTCCCCCCGATGCCCCTGCCGCACCGCCTCGCGCAAGATGCCCCACAATGGCGCAAGCCCGGTACCTGCTGCCAGCAACCATAGCGCCCGCCCCTGCCAGTCCAGGTCGTAATGCAGCGCCCCACCGCGCAGTTCCCCCAGGCGCAGCGTATCGCCAACTTGCAAACCACGGGCCTTGTCGCAAAAGGCGCCCGGGCGCTGGCAGTCGATATGGAACTCAAGGAAGTCGTCTTCGCCCGGCAGGCTTGCCAATGAATAGGGCCGGGCCACCGCACCGTTCCACAGCACCACATGCTGACCGGCCTGATAACGCAATGCCCGCTCCGGCCGCAGGCGCAAGCGCAGCACATCACCGAACCAGTCCAGCGCACAGACCTGTGCAGGGATGCCGTCCTGCAGGGGGTCGAACACCGCTACGCGCAGGTCGTCAATCACCCGGCACTGGCATGCCAGCCGCCAGCCCTGTGTGTGTTTTTCCAGCGCCAGGGCCTCGGGCCGTGCATCGGCGGGTTGCCCGTCCAGGCAATGCACCAGGCAGGCGTGACAGCTACCTGCACGGCAGCTGTAAGGCACATTCAGCCCGGCGTCGTTCAGGGCATCGAGCAGATTGCTGCCGGTGGGCACCGTCCAGCGGCGCTCGCCCACACAGAGTTCAGGCATGGTCATCACTTCTCCGGCTATACATCGCCACTCTAAGGCAAGCCGGCATCGGCAGCAAAAAGGATGCCCGTCGCCTGCAGACCATGGTCCAGACCACACGCAGGTGTTTCGCAGGCACAGGCGCGCTATACTGCCGCGCCTTTTTGCGTCGGCCTGACCTGTCGACGCCTTGCCAGGCGTTTCGACACGCAGGTGTGCAGTGTCGGAAGGCCTTTACGAATGTTCCCGTCTTTAAGAGGAGCGCGCTGCATGACCGTGATCAAGCAAGACGACCTGATTCAGAGCGTCGCCGACGCCCTGCAATTCATTTCGTACTACCACCCCGTCGATTTCATCCAGGCGATGCACGAGGCCTACCTGCGTGAAGAGTCGCCTGCCGCGCGCGACTCCATCGCCCAGATCCTGATCAACTCGCGCATGTGCGCCACCGGCCACCGGCCGATCTGCCAGGATACCGGTATCGTCACCGTATTCGTGCGCGTCGGCATGGACGTGCGCTGGGACGGCGCCACCCTGAGCGTCGACGACATGATCAACGAAGGTGTGCGCCGCGCCTACAACCTGCCTGAAAACGTTCTGCGCGCTTCGATCCTGGCCGACCCGGCCGGTGCCCGCAAGAACACCAAGGACAACACTCCAGCCGTCATCCACTACTCGATCGTCCCTGGCGACAAGGTCGAAGTCGATGTGGCAGCCAAAGGCGGCGGCTCGGAAAACAAGTCGAAGATGGCCATGCTCAACCCGTCCGACTCGATCGTCGACTGGGTCCTGAAGACCGTCCCGACCATGGGTGCCGGCTGGTGCCCGCCTGGCATGCTCGGTATCGGCATCGGCGGTACCGCCGAAAAAGCCGCAGTCATGGCCAAGGAAGTGTTGATGGAGTCCATCGACATCCATGAACTCAAAGCCCGTGGCCCGCAGAACCGCCTCGAAGAGATCCGCCTGGAGCTGTTCGAGAAGGTCAACCAGCTGGGCATCGGCGCCCAGGGCCTGGGTGGCCTGACCACCGTGCTCGATGTCAAGATCATGGACTACCCGACCCACGCCGCATCCCTGCCGGTGTGCATGATCCCCAACTGCGCCGCCACCCGTCACGCGCACTTCGTGCTCGACGGCTCCGGCCCGGCCGAGCTGGAAGCCCCGTCGCTGGACGCCTACCCGGAAATCGTCTGGGAAGCCGGCCCGAGCGCCCGCCGCGTCAACCTCGACGACATCACCCCGGAAGAAGTGGCCAGCTGGAAGCCGGGCGAGACCATCCTGCTCAACGGCAAGATGCTCACCGGCCGCGATGCCGCGCACAAGCGCATGGTCGAGATGCTCAACCGTGGCGAAGCGCTGCCGGTTGACCTCAAAGGCCGCTTCATCTACTACGTCGGCCCGGTCGACCCGGTCGGTGACGAAGTGGTAGGCCCGGCTGGCCCGACCACCGCCACCCGGATGGACAAGTTCACCCGCCAGATCCTTGAACAGACCGGCCTGCTGGGCATGATCGGCAAGTCCGAGCGTGGCCCGACCGCCATCGAAGCGATCAAGGACAACAAGGCCGTTTACCTGATGGCCGTCGGCGGCGCTGCCTACCTGGTGGCCCAGGCGATTCGCAAGTCCAAGGTTTTGGCCTTCGCCGAACTGGGCATGGAAGCGATCTACGAGTTCGAAGTCAAAGACATGCCAGTCACCGTCGCGGTGGACAGCAACGGTGAGTCGGTGCACATCACCGGCCCTGCGCTGTGGCAGAGCAAGATCGCCGAAAGCCTGGCGGTAGAAGTCAAGTAAGCGGTATCGGGGCTGCTTTGCAGCCCCAATCGTTCATGCACCCCTATGGTTCACTGGCAGCCCGCCACGCGGATCATATGGGTAGTTCCTTGAGCCAGAATGACATGATCTTGTTGCTGCTTTCCTGTTCGCCCAAATCGCGCCAAGCGTAATGAGTGCGCAGGGATGGGTCATGCAGGAAGCCCCGGTTTCGCCAGAAACCGTGCAATGGCTTGTAGTTGGCAGGCCGTCTGGGGTGCATGCCAGGGCGCTCGACGGTGCAAAACGCGCAGTAGTCGAATTCGGCCAGCTTGTGCGCGTAGGACTCACGCTCGATGAAGAAGCGCACACCCAGGCCTTGGCCACGGTATTCGGGCAGCACCAGCGATTCGCCGAAATAGTACACGCTGGCAGGGTCGCGCCCCTGCGCCAGGAACGGCTGCTGAAACTTGGGCGCAACGTCCACCAGTGGCAGGCCGGTCGAGGCGCCAACCACACGCCCATCGTCCAGGGCCAGCACTACCAGGCTGCGGCCGGAGCGGGCATAGGCTGCCATGTGCTCGGCCTCAAACTCTACTGTGCCGTCATACAGATAGGGGAACTCGCGCAACACAGTCAGGCGCAGGCGAGCGAGGTCATCGATGTAAGGCGCGATAGCGGCAGCGTGCAACAGGCGTATTTCCATGCTTGGCGGTCGTTCTGTCGAGGTGGGTGACGCGCTCGGCTAAGCCGGGCTTGAGGGGAAACCCTAACATCCGTACCAATGCCCCACCTTTTCCCCACACGACAGGAACTGTTCCAGGACCGCTACCGAACGGGTAAATGCCCACTACGCAGCTTTCAATGCCGGTGCACCCCAGCTTTCCTTGACTCGCTCAGCTGATACGCGTCCCCAGCACCTTGAGGAAGGCCGCAAGCCATGCCGGGTGCGCCGGCCACGCAGGAGCCGTCACCAGGTTGCCATCTACGTGAGCCTGGTCCACGGCGATGTCGATGAACTTCCCCCCTGCCAGACGTACCTCCGGCGCACACGCCGGATACGCACTGCACTCACGCCCTTCCAGCACGCCAGCCGCCGCCAGCAACTGCGCACCATGGCAAACCGCCGCAATCGGCTTGCCGGCCTGATCAAAAGCCTTTACCAGCGCCAGCACACGCTCATCCAGGCGCAAGTACTCCGGAGCTCGGCCACCCGGGATCAGCAAGGCGTCGTAGCTTTCGGCACGGACCTGGACGAAATCATGGTTCAGGGCAAAGTTGTGGCCTGGCTTCTCGCTGTAGGTCTGCTCGCCTTCAAAATCGTGGATCGCCGTGCGCACCGTCTGGCCCGCGATTTTTTCCGGGCACACCGCATGCACCGTGTGGCCCACCATGCTCAAGGCCTGGAAAGGCACCATCGCCTCGTAGTCCTCGACGTAGTCGCCCACCAGCATGAGAATCTTCTTCGCAGTCATCGCATCCACTCCTTCGGTAGTTTGGGGAACAACCACTGCACGATAGTCTGCTTCAGTCGCGACGGTCGAGCAGGTTGACCACAAGGCGGTCGAGCCAGCCCCACACCCGCTGCTTCACGCGGCGCCACAACGGCCGGGCGTGCCAGTGGTCAAGATCGACCTCGTCACTCAGGCTGAAGTCGCGCTCGAAGCTGGCGACCACGGCGGCCGTCAGCGGCGGGTCCAATGCCTCGACGTTGGCCTCCAGGTTGAAGCGCAGGTTCCAGTGATCGAAGTTGCACGAGCCGACGCTGACCCAATCATCCACCAGCGCCATCTTCAGGTGCAGGAAGCACGGCTGGTATTCGTAGATACGTACCCCCGCGCGTAATAAACGAGGGTAGTAACGATGACCGGCGTAGCGTACCGAGGGGTGATCGGTCCGCGGGCCGGTGAGCAGCAGGCGCACATCGACACCCTTGCCTGCCGCCCGGCGCAGCGAGCGGCGCACGCTCCAGGTAGGCAAAAAGTAAGGTGTGGCCAGCCAGACCCGCTGTTTACCGCTGTTGAGCGCACGCACCAGCGAATGCAGGATGTCACGGTGCTGGCGGGCGTCGGCATAGGCCACCCGGCCCATGCCCTGGCCCTGCACCGGCACCTTGGGCAGGCGCGGCAGGCCGAAGCCTTCAGCGGGGCGCCAGGCCGTACGGCGGTTGTTGGCCTGCCACTGGCGGTTGAACAGTAGCTGCCAATCGCTGACCACCGGGCCGCGCATCTGCACCATCACCTCATGCCACTCGCTGGTCGCTTCACCCGGCATCCAGAACTCATCGGTGACACCGGTACCACCGACCACCGCCAAGCGCTCGTCAACCAGCAGCAACTTGCGATGGTCGCGATACAGGTTGCGCAGGCCGCGGCGCCAGCGCAGGCGGTTGTACCAGCGCAGGTACACACCGGCATCCAGCAGGCGTTGGCGCAAAGCAGCATTGAAAGCCAGCGAGCCGTAGTCGTCGAACAGGCAACGCACGCGTACACCGCGCCGGGCCGCCTGCTCCAGTGCCTGGACCACCGCCTCGGCGCAGGCACCAGCCTCGACCAGGTACAGCTCAAGATCGACCTGGGCTTGAGCATTCTCGATCGCCTGGAGCATGCGTGGAAAGAATTCGGGGCCGTCGATCAGCAGCTCGAACTGGTTGCCATCGCGCCAGGGAAAGACCGGCCCCGGCATGTCAGCGGGCGTTGAAAATCAGCACCGCATTGACCGGTACCGTCGGGTTGATGGATTTGAGCTTGGCGAACTTGCGCAAGGTTTCCAGGCCGGGCAGCAGGCCGAAGTCGTGGGCGTGCAGTATCAACGGTTCGAGGGTCACCACCTGGAAGCGCCGCGCATCGAGGCGGGTTGCCAGCAACAAGGCGTTGTAGCTGTGCGACTGGCCATGCAGCGTAACGGTCAGTGGCAGGCGCAATTCGACCTGCGCGCCGTCGGCCAGGTCGTTTATCGGCCGCAGGTCGAGTTGGGCCTTGACCGTCGCTTCGGCAAAGCGGCCGACCTCGAACAGGTCGTCACGCATGCGCTCGTCCCGTAGCGGGATACCACTGCTCACCGAGTCCATCTCGATACGCAGCCCGGCTGCGCCCTTGCGGTCGACGGTGCCATGCAGTACCAGAAAACGATGGACCTCGGCCGTATCGCCGTCCTTGCCGGTGACGAATGAAAGGCGTGAGGATTCACCATCGAGGTGCCAATTGGCGTGGGCGGGCAGGCACAGAGCCAGCAACAGTGCGGGTAGAAGACGGGGCAGCTTGAACATGACAGATCTCGTGAAACCATACCGCCAACCTTACCCGGCCGTCTTCATGGCAGCAAGCGGCAGCCAGCCTGCGCCCCCTGCCATGCCGCCTGATTGCGCTGGCCCAGGCCCGCTGCGACAACCAGACGCTGCTGGCTGTCCTCCTCCAGCATGCTCAACGGCAACCACTGCGCGACATAACCCCGGCAATAGGCGGGGTCCAAGCCCATGACAAAACGGCAGGAGCAATATTCCTTGGCCGAATAAGCCGAAAGAATACCGGGGAAATCCGCCAATGCCTGGCGTTCCAGCCAGGCCCAGCCCAACAAGGCAACCATCACCAGCCCCAGCAGGCGCTTCATGCACCCTCCTTGGCCAGCGCTGCCAGCACACGCTTGAGCAGTTCGTTATGGTGGTAACTGCCATCACGGTCGTCGGCGTAGCGGACGATGACCAGCTTGTGGGTCGGCAGTATGTAAAGGGCCTGGCCCCAGTGGCCGAGGGCGGCATAGGTGTCTGCCGGCGCGTCAGGCCAAGGTGAAGCACTGCCCGGCAGTGGCTGGTTGAGCCACCAGTGGCCACCCGGGTTGGCTTCGCCGGGCAGCGGTGTAGCCTGGCTGAACAGGGTACGGTTGAAAGCAACCCAGCTTGCCGGCAGCAACTGGCGGCCACCCCAGCGTCCTTCACGCTGCATCAACAGGCCGATGCGCGCCAGGTCGCGGGCACTGAGGTAGAGGTAGGAAGAGCCAACGAAGGTGCCACTGCCATCGCGTTCCCAAACGGCGCTGTGAATGCCCAGCGGGGTGAACAGCGCCTCCCAGGGGTAGTCAGGGTAAGCACTGCCCTTGAGCATGCCGCGCAATGCGGCGGCCAGGACATTGCTGTCGCCACTCGAATAAATGAATCGCTGCCCGGGCTTTTCGGCGACGGGCCTTGAAGCGGTATAAGCCGCCATGTCATGGCGCCCGCGCGTGTAGAGCATGGCCACTACCGAGGATTTCAGCGGTGCGTATTCGTAGTCTTCCTGCCAGGCCAGGCCACTGGCCCAATGCAACAGATCGGCCAGACGCACGTCGGGGTGTGGCTGCATGGGCGGGTAAAAGCGGGCCGCAGGGTCCTGCAGCTGAAAACGCCCCTCACCTTGGGCCACGCCCAGCACTGTCGCCAGCACGCTTTTGCTCACCGACCAGGTCAGGTGGGCGGTTTTCGCGGTGGTAGGTGCGGCGTACCGTTCGTGCAGGATACGGCCGTCACGGATGATCAGCAGGGCGTCGCTGCGAATGCCGCTGCGCTTGGGGGCGTCGCGTTCAGGGAAGGCATAGCTGTCGACAGCCTGCCAGTCGATGGCCGTGATGTCGGCCTGCCAATCCGGCAGGGGCCAGTCCTCTGCCCTGGCCGAACCGACCGCCACCGCCAGGATCAACAACCCTGCCCTCAACATAAACGCCTCTTGGGGCCGCAAGGCGACCCGGGTTTTCAACGGATCAGGCGATCCTGGCAGGCGTTCATGACAATCCGGCAGCCTCCCAAGCCTTGGCCAGGCGCTTTTCCCGAGCAGCCGTCGCCAGCGCCATCACCCCCTGATCACGCTGCCACAGCAGCGCCCATTGCGCCGGCCCGGCCGACAGCGCTTTGTCGATGGCCCCTTTCAGTGCCTGAAACTGCGCAAACAAGCCCGCCAACAACAAATGGCAGCCAACACTGTCGGCGCACTGGCGGCTGGCCTCGGCACAGCCGGCCAACAAGGCAATCAGGCGCAACCGCAGCTCCTGTTGCCAGCCGCATTCCTGCGCTACGCCATACAACCAGGCAACCATCGCCGCCAGTACGTACAAATCTTCCAGCGAGCGAAACGGTTTGACGTACGCATCCCAACCATCACCTGCCAACAACTCGCAGGCAGCCTGGTGCAGTTGCAGGCGCCCGTGGCCGACCTCAGGCATCAAAGGCAGGGTCGGCAACGCCTCCAGGGTCACTCCTGGCTCACCCGGATAAACCACTCCCAGGCTCAGGCGCGGTGCTTCACCCTGCCCTTCGCTGCGCGCCGCCACCAGCAGCCATTCGGCGTCAAGCCCGGCGGTCACGAAGTCCTTGCGGCCGGTCAGGCGTAAACCCTCCAGGCGCGTCTGCATGTCCGCAGGGCGCACGCTACGCCGTTCGGTGGCGCATAACGCGCCGAGACTGGCCGGGGCGCTAGGCCACAGCATGCGCAAGGCGGCCTGGTAGCCAATGAGAAACGCCAGGCCGGGTGTGGCCATGGCGCGCCCACCCAGCACCGCCAGCTCGAACGGGGCGCACCCACCGAGGCGCTCGAGCTGCGCGGCATATGCCTCACCCAAAGTACCGGCCATAGGCTGGCGAAAGGGATCGTTGAGTCGTTGCAACCAGGCCATCGGACGCTCCTCGCTTGTCAGGGGGTGTCACGCAAGCATCACCAAAGGTTCACAGGGGTGACACCGCGCCTACCTAGGCTGACTTTGCACAACAAAGCCGACCGGCCGCAACCCTTCATGGCTGGCTTAGGGAGACTCGCAATGACTCGGACAGCTCGCTCTGGCGACAACAGCACTGAACGCCGTCTGCAAGCCGAACGCCTGGTCGGCGCCGCGGCCCTGCAGGAAGCACAGGCCCTGCGCTACAAAGTGTTCAGCGCAGAATTCAAGGCCAGGCTCAAGGGCGCTGAACTGGGCCTGGACATGGATGACTACGACGTACATTGCCGGCACATCGGTGTACGCGACCTGAGCACCGGCGAACTGGTCGCCACCACCCGTCTGCTCGACCATCAGGCCGCCAGCAGCCTGGGGCGCTTCTACAGCGAAGAAGAATTCAGCCTGCATGGCCTGCTGCAACTGCAAGGCCCAATCCTCGAACTGGGCCGCACCTGCGTCGACCCCGGCTACCGCAACGGCGGCACCATCGCTGTGCTCTGGGGTGAGCTGGCCGAAGTGCTCAATGAAGGCCGCTACAGCTACCTGATGGGCTGCGCGAGCATCCCCATGCAGGATGGCGGGGTTCAGGCCCATGCCATCATGCAACGCCTGCGTGAGCGTTACCTGTGCAACGAACACCTGCGTGCGGAGCCAAAGAACCCGCTGCCCACCCTGGCCCTGCCGAACAACGTCATCGCCGAAATGCCGCCGCTGCTGAAGGCCTACATGCGCCTGGGTGCGAAGATCTGCGGTGAACCCTGTTGGGATGAGGACTTCCAGGTTGCCGACGTGTTCATCCTGCTCAAGCGTGATGACCTCTGCCCACGTTACGCCCGCCACTTCAAGGCAGCGGTCTGATGCCCAAACTGCGGGTGTTCGCCCGCCTCGCAAGGCTGGTGCTGGTACTGCTTTTCGGCATGCTCATGGCCAGCGTGATCGCCATCGGTGAACGCATGGGCATGAAGGCCTCCATCGAGCGCCGCCAGCGCTGGACCTGCCTGTTCATGAAACGCCTGGTCGCTGCCCTGCCCTTCGACGTGCGGGTAATCGGTGAACTGCCCAAACGGCCGATGTTGTGGGTCAGCAACCACGTGTCCTGGACCGATATCCCGCTGCTCGGCATGCTGCTGCCGCTGTCGTTTCTGTCCAAGGCCGAAGTCCGCCACTGGCCCGTGGCTGGCTGGCTGGCGGAGAAAGCCGGCACATTGTTCATCCGCCGCGGCGGCGGCGATAGCCAGCGCTTGCGTGAACAGATCAGCGCACAACTGGGCGACGCCAGGCCGCTGTTGATCTTCCCCGAGGGCACCACTACCGACGGGCGCCAGTTGCGCACCTTCCATGGGCGTTTGCTGGCAGGCGCCATCGATCAGGGTGTGGCGGTGCAGCCTGTTGCCATTGAGTACCTGCGCAACGGCGAGGCTGACCTGGTTGCGCCGTTCATCGGTGATGATGACCTCGTGTCACACCTGATGCGGCTGTTCGCCGAGCCGCGGGGTGAGGTGTGCATCCACCTGTTGCAGCCGATCAGCAGCGTGGACAAAGAACGCGCGGCGTTGGCATTTCAGGCGCAACAGGCTATCCAGATGGCGTTGTTCGGGGTTGGCGAAGTCGAGGTGGCAGCGCGCCGGCAGGCCCGTGCTGCTTGATGCCTGATTGGCAGTACACCGCTATCGGCCAGACCTCTGTGCGGCGGCAAACGTCTGCAACTGCGGATAGAACTCACGGAAATCAGCCAGCAACGGCTCGTACAACCGCTCAAGCTCCGCCATCACGCCCATCATGCCCTCAGGCCGGGACAAGCGTCGCCCAATGCCGTTGAAGACCTGCTCCAGGGTGGAAAAATCGCCATACGCCCCCAGCCAGTCATCTGCGGCCATCAAGGGCGCAATGCGCGCCAGCCGCCCTGGCAACTCGGGCTCGGCCAGCAACACGCGATAGAACGCACCGGTGAACTGCTCCAGCGGCTGTTCGGCATAGTCGCCCCAGTGTTGCGCCAGGCAATGGTCGAAGAACACATCCACAATGATCCCGGCATAGCGGCGCCGCTCCCGGGGGAACCGCGCCAGCGCCGCCAATACCAACGGGTGCTGATCGGTGTAGCTGTCGATGTGCCGATGCAGCCGAATGGCAGCCTCCAGCGTCGGCGCAAAGCGCCCCTTCAGCGAGCCTTTGACGAAATCGCCGTACAGGCTGCCAAGCAGTTGTTGCGGCGCCGGGCCGCCCAGGTGCAGGTGTGCGAGGTAATTCATGGGCGCAGTTTAGCACTGCGCATCCGTATATCGTTATAACGCGATATAACGATTCGCGCTCAGCTCAGAACCACTTCATATTTCTATATCGCGAAATACCGATTTATATTTCGTCATATCGCGATATACCGCTACACCACGAGCCCCATACCATGCCTCTCGATCTCGACGACATAATAAAAGCCCTGGCCCACCCGGTCCGGCGAGAAATCCTCAACTGGCTGAAAGACCCGGCAGCGCACTTTCCCGCCCAGCACCACAGCACCGAGCACGGTGTCTGTGCCGGCCAGATCGATCAACGCTGCGGCCTGTCGCAGTCGACCGTTTCTGCCCACCTGGCAACGTTGCAGCGCGCAGGCCTGATCAGCAGCCAGAAGATCGGCCAGTGGCATTTTTTCAAACGCGACGAAGCCACCATCCAGGCGTTCCTCGAACAACTGCGCCAAGCGCTTTGACAAGGTAGGTAACCCGTTATGACCACGCTTTTCGATCCGATCACACTGGGCGATGTGCAACTGCCCAACCGCATCATCATGGCGCCGCTCACCCGCTGCCGCGCCGACGAAGGCCGGGTGCCCAACGCGCTGATGGCCGAGTACTACGTGCAGCGCGCCAGCGCCGGGCTGATCCTCAGTGAAGCGACCTCGGTCTCTGCCATGGGCGTCGGCTACCCTGATACGCCAGGCATCTGGAACGACCAGCAGGTACGCGGCTGGAACAACGTGACCAAGGCCGTGCACGGCGCAGGCGGTCGTATATTCCTGCAGTTGTGGCATGTTGGCCGCATTTCCCACCCCAGCTATTTGAACGGTGAACTGCCGGTGGCTCCCAGCGCCATCCAGCCCAAGGGCCATGTCAGCCTGGTGCGCCCGATCACCGAATACCCGACCCCACGGGCCTTGGAAAGCGAAGAAATCGCCGACATCGTCGAGGCTTACCGCAGTGGCGCAGAGAACGCCAAGGCTGCCGGTTTCGATGGCGTGGAAATCCACGGTGCCAACGGCTATCTGCTCGACCAGTTCCTGCAGAGCAGCACCAACCAGCGCACCGACCGCTACGGTGGTTCACTGGAAAACCGTGCCCGCCTGCTGCTGGAGGTGACAGACGCCGCCATCGGCGTGTGGGGCGCAGGCCGTGTCGGCGTGCACCTTGCGCCGCGCGCAGACTCCCATGACATGGGTGATGCCGACCGCGCCGAGACCTTCACCTATGTAGCGCGGGAACTGGGCAAGCGGGGTATCGCCTTCATCTGCTCTCGGGAGAAAGAAGCCGATGACAGTATCGGCCCGCTGATCAAAGCAGCGTTCGGTGGCCCTTACATCGTCAACGAGCGGTTCGACAAGGCCAGTGCCAATGCCGCGTTGGCCAGTGGCAAGGCGGATGCGGTGGCATTTGGCGTGCCGTTCATTGCCAACCCGGACCTGCCGGCACGGCTGGCGGCCGATGCGCCGCTGAACCAGGCGCACCCGGAAACCTTCTATGCAAAAGGGCCGGTGGGGTACATCGATTACCCGCGGCTGTAGGGAAGATCGCCGGGGCCGCTTTGCGGCCCTTCGCGACACAAGGCCGCCCCGACAGTCGACCGCTCAATTTCGTGTAGGAGCGGCCTTGTGTCGCGAAAGGAGGGCGAAGCCCTCCCCAAAGGCCCAAAGGCCCTAAGGCCGAGCATTGATCTGCTGCTGCAGGTTCTGAATCTGGCTCTGCAAGGTGTTGAAGTTACGCGTGGTCTGCCCACGAAACGCATCGAACTCCTGCACCGAAGCGCCACTTGCTGGCGCCGCAGCCGGGCGATTGTCCACCTGGCTCTTCAATACCAGCACGTCCTGCTCCAGGCTCTCGATCGCCGCTTTCGGGTTGCCCTGCTTCTTCAGTGCGGCCACCTCCTCGCTAAGGCTCTTGAGCTGCCCATCGAGCTTGCCGCCATCCACCTGGCCTGACTTCAACGCCGCCAGCTCGGCATTCACCGCCTTCAACTGCGCCTGTAACTGGGTTTGCAGCTCAGTTACCGCCTTTTGCTGCTCGCGGGTATCGGCCAGCACCTGCTCCAGACGCTTGCCCAGGTCACCCGTCTGCCCGGCCACCCCCTGCTGTTGCTTGCCCTGCTCGGCCAGGCTGGCCTGCAGTTGGCGGATCTGCAGCTTGAGCGCCTCACTGCCGGTGCTGGTAGAGCTCTCGGTGGCAGCGACCTTGCCACTGATCGCCTGCAAGCGCCCCGCTGCTTCCTCGCTGATGCGCGCAAAGCTTTCCTGAGTGGCCACCAGTTGCTGCTCCATCAGCGAGATCTGCTGAAAGCTCCACCAGCCGAGCCCGGCCAGCGCGATGAACGAAGCCCCCAGCAACGCCCACAGTGGGCCGGTACTGGCGGGCCTGGTGGCCTTCTGGCGGTTGCGCGACACACGCGCCGGCAACAGTTCGTCGTCATCCGGGGTGCCGGCACGCAGGGTTGGCACATCATCAAAATCGTCGTGGGCATCGTTACGCATGGATAGTTTCAACCGCGGTAGTAGCAAAGAGACATGAGTATAAACCGCTCACGCGGCGCACTGATGACCATCATCCTGGCGCCTGGTTCACTGGCCAAGGGGCTGGTGCTTCCACCACGCGCAAAATTCATCCAGCGCCGTCCACAGGCTGACCTTGGGCTGATAGTCCAGGTACTGCCGGGCGCGGCTGATATCCAGGGTGAAATCGCGGCTCATCACTTGCATCCCCAGGCGCGTGAGGGTGGGCTGGGGTCGCCCGGGCCAGAGCATGCAAGCGGCCTCGTTCAGCGCCGCCATGCTGTAGGCCATGCCGTAGGCGCGATAACGGGTCACCTGGGGCAACTGCATCTGGCGCATCACGTAATTGACCACATCCCACAATGGCAACGGTTGACCATTACTGATGTTGTAGGCCTGCCCTAACGCGCGATCATCGGCGAACAGCGCGCCAAGCAGTGCCTCATTGAGATTGTGCACGCTGGTGAAATCGACTTTGTTCAGGCCGTTGCCGATGATCGCCACACGGCCCTTGCGCTGCATCTGCATCAGCCGCGGGAAAATACTGGCATCACCGGCTCCGGTTACAAAGCGCGGGCGCAGGGCCAGAACTTCGAGCCCGAACTCCTGGGCGCCGAAGACCTTTTGTTCAGCAAGGTATTTGGTCTGCGCGTAATGATGGTGAAAGCGGCGCGGCACCTGGTCTTCGCGGATATCCAGGCGCGAACGGCCATTGAAGTAGATCGACGGCGACGACAGGTGTACCAGGCGACGGACATGCTCCTTCAAGCAGCCCTCGACCACGTTCTCGGTGACCACCACATTGCCCTGGTAAAAATCCTGATAGCGCCCCCAGGTGCCCACCGCCCCCGCGCAATGCACCACCGCCTCGACGCCCTGGCACAGGCGCCGGGCCAGTTCGGCGTCACCGAGGTCGCCGGGGATGAACTGCGCACCGCGCTTGACCAGGTGCTCGACGCCCTCGGCGCGCCGGCCGCTGACCCGCACATCCAGGCCTTGCTCCAGGGCGAAGCGCGCAAAGCGCCCGCCGATGAAGCCGCTCGCGCCAGTGACCAGAATTCGCATGTAACACTCCGCCTCAGATTTCAGATGCAACAGACGCCAGCCGCCACTACAAGGGCACCAGCCAATGCTGTGCCGTGTGCCGCAGGTGTTCGGTCAGTTGCGCGAGCAGTTGCCCGCCGTTACGCCAATGATGCCAGTACAGCGGCACATCGATGGGGGTATCGGCACAAATTTCCACCAGTCGCCCACTACTCAACTGCTCACGGGCCTGCAACTCAGGCACCAGGCCCCAGCCCAGGCCGGCTTCGGTCATGCGCAGGAAACCTTCGGACGACGGGCAAAGGTGGTGCAGGAAGCCATCTTCGATACCGAGAGAAGCGAGGTATCGGTGCTGCAGAAAATCGTCCGGGCCGTACACGATCGCCGGCGTGCGGGCCAGGCGCCGGGCCTCGAAACCCATTGGGAAATAGCGCGCCATGAATGCCGGGCTGGCCAGCGCCCGGTAGCGCATGGCACCCAGCGGCATGCTGCGTGCGCCGGCCACCGGCCGCTCACTGCCGCACAGGCAGGCCGCCACCTCCCCGGCACGCATGCGCTTCAGGCCAACCTCCTGGTCTTCCACCACAAGGTCGGTGAGTACCTGCTGCTCGGCGCAGAACGAACCCACCGCAGCTGCCCACCAGGTCGCCAGGCTATCAGCGTTGAGCGCAATGCGCAGACGCTCTGGCATGCCCTCTTCATCGAGTGCCGGTACCTGGCGCTGCAGGTCACGTTCGAGCAGCCGCACCTGCTGCACATGGTTGAGCAACTGTCGCCCGACCTCGGTCGGGCTCGGTGGCGCGGCGCGCACCAGCACCGGCTGACCAACCCGGGCCTCGAGCAGCTTGATGCGCTGTGAGATAGCCGATTGCGACAGCCCCAGCACCTGCGCTGCACGTTCGAAACCACCTTGCTCGATCACCGCCGCGAGCGCGGCAAGCAGCTTGTAGTCGAACATCGATTTTCCTAATGACGGATCAGCACTATTTGTTTTTCTTATACAGGGGGTATCCGCACAATAGCCAGCATCTTCTCTGGAGTATCTGCCATGTGGCAAAGCTATCTGAACGGCATGCTGGTGGCCTTCGGCCTGATCATGGCCATTGGCGCACAGAACGCCTTCGTCCTGGCGCAGAGCCTGCGCCGTGAACATCACCTGCCGGTGGCAGCACTGTGCATCGTCTGCGACGCCCTGCTGGTAGCCGCCGGTGTATTCGGCCTGGCCACGGTACTGGCGCACAATCCGACGCTGCTGGCGATCGCGCGCTGGGGTGGTGCGGTGTTTCTGCTCTGGTACGGCGCCAAGGCGCTGCGCAGTGCATGCTCCAAACAGAGCCTGCAGCATCAGCAAGGCCAAGGCATGCGCTCGCGGCGTGCGGTGCTGCTCAGTGCACTGGCCGTTACCCTCCTGAACCCGCATGTGTACCTGGACACCGTGTTGCTGATCGGCTCGCTGGGCGCACAGCAGACCGTGCCGGGCGCCTATGTGGCAGGGGCCGCCAGCGCTTCGCTGCTATGGTTCTCGACTTTGGCGATCGGTGCTGCATGGCTGGCGCCCTGGCTGGCCCGCCCGGCCACCTGGCGGATGCTCGACCTGATGGTGGCCGTGATGATGTTCGCCGTGGCGGCGCAGCTGATCTTTGCTTGAGCTGCAAGCTGCAAGCTTGCAACGGAGCGCCACCCGTCGGCGGCAGGCAACCGCTCTGGAACCTCTATTCCCTATCTTTGTTGCGTGGTTATGCGGCGGGGCTGGTGCTATGATCCAGCCCTTGCGTCGCAAAGAGTACAAACTCGCCGACGCACATAGGGCCGCCCGTGATCGGCCTTGCGCAAACCGCGAACTAGACCTGAATCAGGAGATCCACCATGGCTTTTGAATTGCCGCCGCTGCCGTACGCCCACGATGCCCTGCAGCCGCACATCTCCAAGGAAACCCTGGAGTATCACCACGACAAGCACCACAACACCTACGTCGTGAACCTGAACAACCTGGTCCCAGGCACCGAATTCGAAGGCAAGACCCTGGAAGAGATCGTCAAGAGCTCTTCGGGCGGCATCTTCAACAACGCCGCTCAAGTCTGGAACCACACCTTCTACTGGAACTGCCTGTCGCCAAACGGTGGTGGCCAGCCTACCGGTGCGCTGGCTGAAGCCATCAACGCCGCATTCGGTTCCTTCGACAAGTTCAAGGAAGAGTTCACCAAGACTTCGGTTGGCACCTTCGGTTCCGGCTGGGGCTGGCTGGTCAAGAAAGCCGACGGCTCCCTGGCCCTGGCCAGCACCATCGGTGCCGGCTGCCCGCTGACCAGCGGCGACACCCCGCTGCTGACCTGCGACGTCTGGGAACACGCCTACTACATCGACTACCGCAACCTGCGTCCGAAGTACGTAGAAGCATTCTGGAACCTGGTCAACTGGGCCTTCGTTGCCGAGCAGTTCGAAGGCAAGACCTTCAAGGCCTGATCTTGCGCCTTGAACTGAAAACCCGGCCATGCGCCGGGTTTTTTTATGGCCGGTGCCGGCATCACAGGCTCCCAACGAACAGTTTTCCCGGCGGCTCTTGCTCCCCCCGCAGAGCGCGCTAACATCAAACGTCTGAAAGTTCGCTACAGCGCACTCAAGTTGCAGGGTCAGGCAACCGATACACTGCTCAGGGCAGCTCCACCGGCCGATAGTGTATCGCCAAGGTTAATGGCAAAATGATGTCATGCGCATGGATTAAGGAAACCCCCATTGAAGCTGGAATTGCGGAACAGCTTATCGGTCAAGTTGCTCAGGGTCGTGCTCCTTTCGGCGCTGGCGGTCGGTGTCGTTCTTAGCTGCGCGCAGATCGTCTATGACACCTACAAGACCCGTCAGACCGTCGACAGCGACGCCCAGCGCATCCTCGACATGTTCCGTGACCCCTCGACCCAGGCGGTCTACAGCCTTGATCGGGAAATGGGCATGCAGGTCATGGAAGGCCTGTTCCAGGACGAGTCTGTACGCCAGGCTTCCATCGGCCACCCCAATGAAACCATGCTCGCCGAAAAGTCCCGCCCGCTGCAGGACTCTCCCGTACGCTGGTTGACCGACCTGCTCCTTGGCCAGGAACGCACCTACACCACTCAATTGGTCGGCCGCGGCCCCTACAGCGAATACTACGGTGACCTGAGCATCACCCTGGACACTGCCGCCTACGGTGAAGGCTTCCTGCTCAACGCCATCATCATCTTCATTTCCGGCGTGCTGCGCGCCCTGGCCATGGGCCTGGTGCTGTACCTGGTCTACCACTGGCTGCTGACCAAACCGCTGTCGAAAATCATCGAGCACCTCACCCAGATCAACCCTGACCGCCCCAGCCAGCACCAGATTCCGCTGCTCAAAGGCCATGAAAAAAACGAACTGGGCATCTGGGTCAACACCGCAAACCAGCTGCTGGCCTCGATCGAGCGCAATACCCATCTGCGCCACGAAGCCGAAAACAGCCTGCAACGCATGGCCCAATACGACTTCCTGACCGGCCTGCCGAACCGCCAGCAGCTACAGGCACAGCTCGACAAGATCCTTATAGACGGCGCCCGCCTGCAGCATCGCGTCGCCGTACTGTGCGTGGGCCTGGACGACTTCAAAGGCATTAACGAGCAGTTCAGCTATCAGGTCGGCGACCAGTTGCTGCTCGCCCTGGCTGACCGCCTGCGCGCCCACAGTGGCCGCCTGGGGGCGCTGGCACGCCTGGGTGGCGACCAGTTCGCCCTGGTGCAGGCCACTATCGAACAGCCCTACGAGGCCGCAGAACTGGCGCAGAGCATCCTCGATGACCTGGAAGCACCGTTCGACCTGGATCACCAGCAGATTCGCCTGCGCGCCACCATCGGCATCACCCTGTTCCCCGAAGACGGCGACAGCACCGAGAAGCTGCTGCAAAAGGCCGAGCAGACCATGACCTTGGCCAAGGCCCGCTCGCGCAACCGCTACCAGTTCTACATCGCCAGCGTCGACAGCGAGATGCGTCGACGCCGTGAATTGGAAAAGGACCTGCGCGAGGCGCTGTCGCGCAACCAGTTGTTCCTTGTCTACCAGCCGCAGATCAGCTACCGCGATCACCGCGTGGTCGGCGTCGAAGCCTTGCTGCGCTGGCAGCATCCTGAACTTGGCATGGTCCCGCCGGACCAGTTCATCCCGCTGGCCGAACAGAACGGCAACATCATCACCATCGGCGAGTGGGTACTCGACCAGGCCTGCAGGCAACTGCGCGAATGGCATGATCTGGGCTTCAGCGAACTGCGCATGGCAGTCAACCTGTCCACCGTGCAACTGCATCACAACGAACTTCCGCGCGTGGTCAACAATCTGCTGCAGGCTTACCGTCTGCCACCGCGCAGCCTGGAACTGGAAGTGACCGAGACCGGCCTGATGGAAGACATCAGCACCGCCGCCCAGCACCTGCTCAGCCTGCGCCGCTCCGGTGCGATGATCGCCATCGACGACTTCGGCACCGGTTACTCGTCGCTCAGCTACCTCAAGTCGCTGCCTCTGGACAAGATCAAGATCGACAAGAGCTTCGTCCAGGACCTGCTGGACGACGATGACGATGCCACCATCGTTCGGGCAATCATCCAGTTGGGCAAAAGCCTGGGCATGCAGGTGATCGCCGAGGGCGTGGAGACGTCCGAGCAGGAAGCCTACATCATTGCCCAAGGCTGCCACGAAGGTCAGGGCTATCACTACAGCAAGCCACTGTCAGCGCGCGAGCTGACCAGCTTCCTGCGCCAGGCCCAGCGCAATCAGGTTTCTGCGTTATAACCCCTGCTCCTGTTGGTTCCAGGCCTTAACCGGCATTTACATAATTGCGCCCCACCCCTTTACAGCAAATGCAAATCTTTCGCATGATGTTGTAGTTTTACGTGCCACGGCGCACTGTCCAACCACACGACGCAGGGAAACCAACAATGATTCGTATGCCTCTGGCCTCCGCCAGTCTGCTGGCCATCGCCATCGCTCTCGCCGGTTGCGGTGAAAGCAAGGACGAGAAGGCCGCCGCCCCGCAAGCTGCGGCACCTGCCGCCGCGAGCACCGCCGCCGCAGCACCGGCTGCTGTCGACGAAGCGGCCGGCAAGGCCGTGGTCAAGCATTACACCGAGATGGTCTACGCCGTTTACAGCGACTCGCTGAGCACGGCCAAGTCCCTGCAAACAGCCATCGATGCATTCCTCGCCAACCCCAACGACGACACCCTCAAAGCTGCCAAAGAAGCCTGGGCTGCAGCGCGCGTACCGTACCTGCAGAGCGAAGCCTTCCGCTTCGGCAACACGATCATCGACGACTGGGAAGGCCAGGTGAACGCCTGGCCGCTTGACGAAGGCCTGATCGACTACGTCGACAAGAGCTACGAACATGCGCTGGGCAACCCGGCTGCCAGCTCGAACATCATTGCCAACACCGAAATCCAGGTTGGTGAGGAGAAGGTCGATGTCAAGGACATCACCCCTGAGAAACTGGCCAGCCTGAACGAACTGGGCGGCTCCGAAGCCAACGTCGCCACTGGTTACCACGCCATCGAATTCCTGCTCTGGGGCCAGGACCTCAACGGTACCGGCCCAGGCGCAGGCAACCGCCCTGCTTCGGACTACCTCGAAGGTAAAGGCGCCACCGGCGGCCACAACGAGCGTCGCCGCGCCTACCTGAAGTCGGTCACCGAGCTGCTGGTCAAGGACCTCGAAGAAATGGTCGGCAACTGGGCCCCGAACGTCGCCGACAACTACCGCGCCACGCTGGAAGCCGAGCCTGCCACCGACGGCCTGCGCAAGATGCTGTTCGGCATGGGCAGCCTGTCGCTGGGCGAACTGGCTGGCGAGCGCATGAAGGTCTCGCTGGAAGCCAATTCGCCGGAAGACGAGCAGGACTGTTTCAGCGACAACACCCACTACTCGCACTTCTACGACGCCAAGGGCATCCGCAACGTCTACCTGGGCGAGTACACCCGCGCCGACGGTACCAAGCTGACCGGCCCAAGCCTGTCGTCGCTGGTGGCCAAGGCCGACCCGGCTGCCGACGCTACCCTCAAGGCCGACCTGGAAGCGACCGAGGCGAAGCTTCAGGTCATTGTCGACCACGCGCTCAAAGGCGAGCATTACGACCAACTGATCGCAGCCGACAACGCTGCCGGCAACCAGGTCGTACGCGATGCCATTGCCTCCCTGGTCAAGCAGACCGGTGCGATCGAGCAGGCTGCGGGCAAGCTGGGCATTGCCAACCTGAACCCGGACACTGCCGATCACGAGTTCTGATTCGGCATTGGCAGGCAAAAAGGCTAACGCCAGTCAGTTAGCGTTAGTAGGGCTGCTACGCAGCCCGTCGCCGGCAAGCCAGCTCCCACCGGGGCCGCGCAGTTCTTGAGTTCTGCGCGGTATCTGTGAGGGCTGGCTTGCCTGCTACAGGGCCAAAACTGACAGCAGTTTCATCCAGCAATTGCAAATTCCTCTTATTCAAACATTCTCAGCCTGCTAAGCTTGCACGCCGGTTTTTCGCCTACGCCCAGGATTTTGCATGTCCTTGTCGCTGTCCCGACTCTCCCCTCCGCTGCTGGCCCTCGCCCTTGCCGCCTGTGACGACGCCCCGCGTTTCACTCAGGCAGAGCCTGGCGAAGCGCTGTCCGGTGGCCAGGCGACTGTCCAGCGCAACGACCGCAATGCCTTTTCCCTGCCCTCGGCCAACCTGTCGCCCGAGCGCCGCCTGGACTTTGCCGTAGGCAACAGTTTCTTCCGCAACCCCTGGGTGATCGCCCCGTCCACCACCACTGCACGCGATGGCCTGGGCCCACTGTTCAACACCAACGCCTGCCAGAACTGCCACGTACGCGACGGCCGTGGCCATCCGCCAGAGCCTGGCGACAGCAACGCGGTGTCGATGCTGGTGCGCCTGTCGATCCCCGACCAGCCTTACCTGGCAAAAGAAATCGAGCGCCTGGGCGTGGTCCCGGAGCCTGTCTATGGCACCCAGTTGCAGGACATGGCCAACCCTGGTGTGGCCCCGGAAGGCAAGGTGCGCGTGACTTACGACAACCAGACCGTCAGCTTCAACGACGGCCATCAGGTCGAACTGCGTCGCCCTACCCTGCAAATCACCCAGCTCGGCTATGGGCCGATGCACCCTGACACCCGCTTCTCTGCACGGGTGGCACCGCCCATGATCGGCCTGGGTCTGCTCGAAGCCATCCCCGAAGCTCAGATTCTGGCCAACGAAGACCCCGATGATCGCAACCGCGACGGTATTCGCGGCCGGGCCAACCGGGTTTGGGACGACGCCCAGAGCAAGACCGTGGTCGGTCGCTTCGGCTGGAAGGCCGGGCAACCGAACGTCAACCAGCAGAACGTGCACGCTTTTGCCGGTGACATGGGCTTGACCAGCACCCTGCAGCCCCGGGACGACTGCACCCCAGCGCAGCGCGATTGCCTTGCAGCCCCCAATGGCGACGGCACCGACGGCGAAAAGGAAGTCAGCGACAACATCCTGCGCCTGGTCACCTTTTACACCCGCAACCTGGGCGTGCCAGCCCGGCGCGATGTCGGCGCCCCGCAAGTGCTGGCCGGCAAGAACCTGTTCTATCAGGCCGGCTGCCAGGGATGCCACACCCCGCAGTTCACCACTGCCGCCGACGCCCCCGAGCCAGAGCTGGCCGGGCAAGTGATCCGCCCCTACAGCGACCTGCTGCTGCACGACATGGGCCCGGGCCTTGCCGACGATCGCACCGAATTTGCCGCCAACGGCCAAGACTGGCGAACCCCGCCGCTGTGGGGCATCGGCCTGAGTCCAGCGGTCAGTGGCCACACCCAGTACCTGCATGACGGCCGCGCCCGCAACCTGCTCGAGGCCGTGCTCTGGCACGGCGGCGAAGCGCAGGCAGCGCGCGACCATGTTCTGACTTTCAATGCCGAGCAGCGCGCTGCGCTGCTGGCTTTCCTGAACTCACTTTAAAAGCGCAAGGAGCCGGGCATGTTCCGACCCAAACTGTTGTTCACTAGCCTCGCCGCACTCGCCCTCGGTGCCTGTTCACCGCAAGACCCGCAGGCCGTGACCTCCGCCGCCATCGCCAAGCAGGTGATCCTGCCCACCTACAGCCGCTGGGTCGAAGCCGACCGCCAGCTGGCCGCCAGTGCCCTGGCCTACTGCGAAGGCAAAGAGAGCCTGGACAGCGCTCGTGCCGATTTCCTCAACGCGCAAAAAGCCTGGGCCGAGCTGCAGCCACTGCTGGTCGGCCCGCTGGCCGAGGGCAACCGCGCCTGGCAGGTGCAGTTCTGGCCCGACAAGAAGAACCTGGTCGGTCGCCAGGTCGAGCAACTGGTCAATGGCGACAAGCCGATCGACGCCCAGACCCTGGGCAAGTCCAGCGTCGTGGTGCGCGGCCTGTCGGCCTACGAATACATCTTGTTCGACAGCAAGCCGGATGTCGCCACCGCCGAACAGAAAGCCCGATACTGCCCGCTGCTGGTCGCCATCGGTGAGCACCAGAAGGCCTTGGCTGAAGAGATCCTCAAAGGCTGGAACAGCACCGACGGCATGCTCTCGCAGATGACCAAGTTCCCCAACCAGCGCTATGCCGACTCGCACGAGGCGATCGCCGACCTGCTGCGTGCGCAGGTGACTGCGCTGGATACCCTGAAGAAGAAGCTCGGCGCACCGATGGGCCGCCAGAGCAAAGGCATTGCGCAGCCACTGCAGGCCGAAGCCTGGCGCAGCCACGCCTCGCTGAAAAGCCTGGAAGCCAGCCTCAAGGCCGCCCAGGCGGTCTGGGTCGGGGTCGACAACCAAGGCCTGCGCGGCTTGCTGGGCAGCGACCAGAAAGCCCTGGCGCAAAAGATCGACGACGCCTACGCCACCTCGGTCAAACTGCTGACCGATAACCAGAAGACCTTGGGCGAGTTGCTGGCTGACGAAGATGGCATGCAGCGCCTCAACCAGATCTACGACAGCCTCAACGTCGTTCACCGCCTGCACGAAGGCGAACTGGCCAAGGCGTTGAACATCCAGCTGGGCTTCAATGCCAACGACGGTGACTGATCATGCTGCGACGCCAGGCACTCAAAATCGGTAGCGTTCTGCTCAGCGCCCTGACCTTGGGAGGCTGGAGCCTGATGCGCAACAAAGGCAGCGATCCTTTGCTGCTGTCGGCGCGTGACGATGGCGACGGCAAGCACTATGCCGTCGGGTTCCGCCTGGACGGCACCCGGGTGTTCAGCACCCAGGTGGCCCAGCGTTGCCATGCCATCATCAACCATCCAGAGCTGCCGATCGCCCTGTTCGTCGCACGCCGTCCCGGTACCGAAAGCTACCTGATCGACCTGCGCGACGGGCGCTTGTTGCAGACCGTCTCGTCGCAGCCTGACCGGCACTTTTACGGCCACGCCGTGATTCATAAAGGCGGCGAATGGCTGTATGCCACCGAGAACGACACCACCGATCCAGGGCGTGGCGTACTGGGCGTGTACCGCTTCGAGGGTGAACGCCTGGTTCACACCGGCGAGATCCCCACCCACGGCATCGGCCCGCATGAAGTGGCATGGCTGCCCGATGGCGAGACTCTGGTCGTGGCCAATGGCGGTATCCGCACCGAGGCCGAAAGCCGGGTCGAGATGAACCTCAATGCCATGGAGCCGAGCCTGGTACTGATGCAGCGCGACGGCACGTTGCTGAGCAAGGAAACCCTGGCCCAGCAAATGAACAGCGTGCGCCACCTGGCAGTGGGCAGCGATGGCACCATCGCCGCCTGCCAGCAGTTCATGGGCGATGCCGATGAAACCGCCGAGCTGCTGGCAATCAAGCGCCCAGGCAAGCCGTTCAAGGCCTTCCCGGTGCCAGAGCGCCAGCTGCAAGCCATGGCCCAGTACACTGCCAGCGTCGCCATCCACAGCGACCTGCGCCTGGTGGCACTGACGGCGCCGCGGGCCAACCGCCTGTTCGTCTGGGACCTGGACAGTGGCGCAGTCAGGCTGGATGCGCCGATGCCGGACTGTGCCGGGGTTGGCGCGGTGAAGGATGGTTTTGTCGTGACGTCCGGGCAGGGGCGTTGCCGGTTCTATGATTGCCGCAAGCAGGAATTGATCGGCCAGCCGATGGATTTGCCTTCCGGTTTCTGGGACAACCACCTGCACCTGGCCTGATCAGGCCTGCGCGCCCCTACGGGGGCGCAATCCATTTCCCCTCAATCGAAAAACAGTCAATACTTCCCCCATCCGCACGTGGGCAGGACCGCCCGTTGTCGTGTCAAAACCAATAACAACCTCGCATCCAAGGAACCGGACTTATGCTGCGCCGCCGCATGCTCATCATGTTGGCCGTCGTTCTGCTGATCGTGCTGGCCCTGGGGGGCTACAAGGCCTTCTCGATCTACCGGCAGATCCAGGTGTTCACTGCCCCCAAGCCTCCCATCACCGTGGCGGTGGCCATGGCCGAGCAGCGCGAGTGGCAGCAGCGCCTGCCCGCCGTCGGCAGCCTCAAGGCCCTGCAGGGTGTCGAGCTGAGCCTGGAGGTGGAAGGCATCGTTCAATCCCTGCACTTCGACTCCGGTCAGAAGGTAAAGGCCGGGCAACTGCTGCTCAAGCTCAATGACGATCAGGAAACCGCCCTGCTGGGGACTGCCCAGGCCGACCTGGGGTTGGCCAAAGTGGACTTCGGCCGCGGCAGCCAGCTGGTGGGGGATTCGGCCATCTCCCGCGGCGAATATGATCGCCTCACTGCCCAATACCGGCGCAACCAGGCGGTGGTCGACCAGCTCAAGGCCGCAAAAACCAAGAAGAGCATCAGTGCCCCGTTCAGCGGCACGATCGGCATCCGCCAGGTGGATGTGGGTGACTACCTGGCGGCCGGCTCTGTGATCGCTACCCTGCAGGACCTTTCCAGCCTTTACGTCGATTTCAATGTACCGGAGCAGGCACTGCCAGAGCTGAGCCTCGGCCAGCAGGTACAGGTGCAGGTGGCGGCCTACCCTGGCCAGACCTTCCCTGCCAGCCTCAGCGCCATCAACCCCAAGGTTGAAGAGAGCACGCGCAACCTGCTGGTGCGCGCGACAATGGCCAACCCGGATGGCAAGCTGCTGCCGGGCATGTTCGCCAACCTGCTGGTCCTGTTGCCTGACCCGCGCCCACAGGTGGTGGTGCCCGAAAGCGCCATCACCTACACGCTGTATGGCAATTCCGTGTATGTCGCCACGCCGAAGAAAGACAAGGACGGTAATCCCGAGCGGGACGACAGTGGCCGGCCGCAGCTCAGCGCCGAACAGCGCAGCGTGCAGACCGGCGAGCGGCGCGACGGCGTGGTGGTGGTCAGCAAAGGGCTCGCAGCGGGCGAACAGGTGGTCACCGCCGGCCAGCTCAAGCTGAGCCCTGGCGCGGCGATCCGCATCGGCCAGGACGCAGCGCTCGAACCCGAACAAGGCGCCCCGCGCGCGGACTGACCAGGAGGCAGGCATGGCGTTCACCGACCCGTTCATCCGCCGCCCGGTGCTGGCCAGCGTGGTCAGCCTGCTGATCCTGCTGCTGGGTTTCCAGGCCTGGAACAAGCTGCAGATCCGCCAGTACCCGCAGATGGAAAACGCCCTGATCACGGTGACCACGGCCTACCCCGGCGCCAACGCAGAAACCATTCAGGGCTACATCACCCAACCGCTGCAGCAGAGCCTGGCCAGCGCCGAAGGCATCGACTACATGACCTCGGTGAGCCGGCAGAACTTCTCGATCATCTCCATCTATGCGCGCATCGGTGCCGACAGCGACCGCCTGTTCACGGAGTTGCTGGCCAAGGCCAACGAAGTGCGCAACCAGTTGCCGCAAGACGCAGAAGACCCGGTACTGAGCAAAGAAGCCGCAGATGCCTCGGCGCTGATGTACATCAGCTTTTACAGCAAGGAAATGAGCAACCCGCAGATCACCGACTACCTGTCACGGGTCATCCAGCCGAAACTTGCAACCTTGCCGGGCATGGCCGAGGCCGAGATCCTCGGCAACCAGGTGTTCGCCATGCGCATCTGGATCGACCCGGTCAAACTGGCAGCGTTCGGCCTTGCCGCCACTGACGTGACCAGCGCCGTACGCCGTTACAACTTTCTCGCCGCCGCTGGTGAGGTGAAGGGCGAATACGTGGTCACCAGCATCAACGCCAACACCGAACTGAAGTCGGCCGAGGCTTTTGCCGCATTGCCGCTCAAGACCTCCGGCGACAGCCGTGTATTGCTCGGTGATGTGGCACGGGTCGAGATGGGCGCGGAAAATTACGACACGGTCAGCTCGTTCGATGGCACGCCTTCGGTCTACATCGGCATCAAGGCCACCCCGGCCGCCAACCCGCTGGAGGTGATCAAGGAAGTACGCCGCATCATGCCGGAGCTGCAAAGCCAGTTGCCGTCCGCGCTCAAGGGGTCGATTGCCTATGACGCCACGCTGTTCATCCAGGCCTCGATCGACGAAGTGGTCAAGACCCTTGGCGAAGCGGTGCTGATCGTCATCGTGGTGGTGTTTTTATTCCTCGGCGCGCTGCGCTCGGTACTGATCCCGGTGGTGACCATCCCACTGTCGATGATCGGGGTGCTGTTCTTCATGCAGATGATGGGCTATTCGCTCAACCTGCTGACCCTGCTGGCAATGGTGCTGGCCATCGGCCTGGTGGTGGACGATGCCATCGTCGTGGTGGAAAACATCCACCGGCACATGGAGGAAGGCAAGTCACCGGTGGACGCGGCACTGGAAGGTGCGCGGGAAATCGCCATGCCAGTGGTGTCGATGACCATCACCCTGGCGGCGGTATACGCACCGATCGGCTTCCTGACCGGGCTCACCGGCGCCTTGTTCAAGGAGTTCGCCCTGACCCTGGCAGGGGCGGTGATCATCTCGGGCGTCGTCGCCCTGACCCTGTCGCCGATGATGTGTGCCCTGCTATTGCGTCGTGAGCAGAATGCCAGCGGCCTGGCCCATCGCCTTGACGTGCTGTTCGAGCGGATCAAGGGCCGCTACCAGCGCCTGCTGCACACCACCCTGGACAGCCGCCCGGTGGTGCTGGTGTTCGCCGTGATCATCCTGTGCCTGATCCCGGTGCTGCTCAAGTTCACCCAGAATGAGCTGGCACCGAACGAGGATCAGGGGGTCATCTTCATGATCAGCAGCTCGCCACAACCAGCCAACCTCGACTACCTCAATGCCTACACCGACCAGTTCACCCCACTGTTCAAGGCCTTCCCCGAATACTACTCGTCGTTCCAGATCAACGGATTCAACGGCGTGCAGAGCGGCATCGGCGGTTTCCTGCTCAAGCCCTGGAACGAGCGCGACCGCACGCAAATGGAGTTGCTGCCCCTGGTACAGGCCAAACTCGATAACATCAGCGGCCTGCAGATCTTCGGCTTCAACCTGCCGTCACTGCCGGGGACCGGCGAAGGCTTGCCGTTTCAGTTCGTCATCAATACCGCAGGTGATTACCCGGCGCTGCTGGAGGTTGCCCAACGGGTCAAGGAACGCGCCCAGGCATCAGGCAAATTTGCCTTCCTCGACATCGACCTGGCGTTCGACAAGCCCGAGGTGGTAGTCGACATCGACCGCGCCAAGGCTGCACAGATGGGTGTATCCATGGACGTCCTTGGCGGCACCTTGGCGACCTTGCTGGGCGAGGGGGAAATCAACCGTTTCACCCTCGAAGGCCGCAGCTACAAAGTCATCGCCCAGGTCGAACGGCCCTACCGCGACAACGCCGGCTGGCTCAACAGCTATTACGTCAAGAACGACCAAGGCCAACTGCTGCCACTGTCCACACTGATCACCCTTAGCGACCGAGCGCGTCCACGCCAGCTCAACCAGTTCCAGCAACTGAACTCGGCAATCATCCAGGGCGTGCCTTTGGTCAGCATCGGCGAAGCCTTGCAGACGGTACGGGATATCGCTGCCGAGCAAGCGCCGGAAGGGTTCTCCTTCGACTATGCCGGCGCGGCACGGCAGTACATACAGGAAGGCAGCGCGCTGTGGGTGACCTTCGGCCTGGCGTTGGCGATCATCTTCCTGGTACTGGCGGCACAGTTTGAAAGCTTCCGCGACCCGCTGGTGATTCTGGTGACGGTACCGCTGTCGATCTGCGGGGCGCTGTTGCCGCTGTTCCTGGGTGTTTCCAGCATGAACATCTATACCCAGGTCGGGTTGGTGACGCTGATCGGGCTGATCAGCAAACACGGTATCCTGATCGTCGAATTCGCCAACCAGTTGCGTGAGGAAAAAGGGCTGAGCGCAAGGGAGGCGATCGAGGAAGCTGCGGCCATTCGACTACGCCCGGTGCTGATGACCACTGCTGCGATGGTGTTTGGCATGGTGCCGCTGATTCTGGCGACCGGGGCCGGGGCGGTGAGCCGCTTTGACATCGGTACGGTGATTGCGACGGGGATGTCGATCGGGACGTTGTTTACCTTGTTTGTGCTGCCGTGCATTTACACCCTGTTGGCGCACAAGACAGCAGCGACGGAACCTGTCGTTGCCTGAGCGGGCCAACTCCAGAAAGCAAAGGCCCCGCAATAGCGGGGCCTTTTGTGCTCAAAGCAGGTCAGCCTGCAGGCCGCAAGCCCTGCCGCAGCCCGAACAGAAGCAACAGCAAATCCTGGTCCGGCTGGGCCTGGACCTGCTGCTTCACGTCCCTGGGCAACGCGCATTGTTCTGCCTGTTCAGCCTTGCTGAACACTCTGGGCCGTGGCTCTTCCCACGCCGCTATCGCCACGGTGGTCACAGCCAGGCCCGCTATCAGAAACAATGCTCGAGCGATTTCTAGTTTCATTGCCCTAACCCTTTGACAGCGCTGCCAAACGCCATCTGGTAAAAGTAGAGCAACGATTGCCATTCCGCGTCATTGAGCGACGAATGGCGGCGCAACTGACGCAGGTCATTGCCCGCCGCGCGCTGGCAGCTGATACGGCGGCGGCACTTCTCCAGATCGAGCAATGCCACTTCAACACGGGCCTGTTCGCCCTCGCCGATCACTTTGACGAATACGTGCTTGCCATACAGGCAGCCATGCTGCCAGTGGCCCAGGTGCATGCGGGCCAGGTTGTCAGCCAACTCCTTGAGCATGCGTTCATGTACCACTTGCGGGTAGTGCTCGCGCGCACCTTGGGCATGCCAGGCATCGAGTTCGATGAAACCATCGAGCGCTTCGCTGACCAGCAGCGCACGCCATTGGTGGTCGGCATCGCGCTCGGCCCCACAAAATACGATGCGCGGGACACGCACGCCCAGTTGCTCGAAGCTGTTCAGCGCGTCGAGCTCACGCAGCACCGTCGGCCTGCCGAAGGGGTGCAACAGGCTGCGGTAGATGTGCCCGACCTGGCGCTTGGCATACAGCAACTTGCCATCGGCATCGTTGAGGCGTTGCACGCCACTTTCACCACCGCGGCGCTGGTTGGGTTCCTCGACCCATTCGCCCTGCTGACGCCAGTAATAATCGAAGCGTGACTCCCCGCTCTGGGCTACAGCCATCAAACACTACCCCTTACGTAATACATAGACCCGCCACATGGCATAGAACGGCAGGAAATCGAGGCGTTCCTGGATCCTGAAGCCGGCGGCCTTGAATTCTTCTTCGACTGTCTCTGCCGGTAACACGAAACGATTCTGGTAACTGCCCGGCTCGGCTTTGGCACTGCGCCGTCGCTCGAGCTTTTGACGCCGCCAGGCCTTGAAGTTTCCGTCCACCCACAATGACAGGATTACGCTGTCACGGCTAACCCTTTGAAACTCCGAAAGAATCGTTTTTCTGTGGGCTGCCTCACCGATGTGGTGAAACAAGCGCATGCAAAAAATGCTGTCGACCGAGTTGTCCGGCAAGTCGATGGCGAACGCTGACGTTTGCAAAGGGCGTACCCGCGCTACCACCTCTGGCGGTTGTGCGGCACAGGCAGTCTCGATCATCGCCTCGGAATTGTCGGCACCAATGATTACCCTGTTGGGTTTTTCTGCCAGCAGTGGCCAGAAACGGCCCGCGCCGCAAGGCAGATCCAGCACCAACCCCGGTTCTCCGGCCAGCGCCAAGGCTCGACGGGCCAATTGCTCATCGCGCTTGTGGGAAAGGCGACGTGCCAGACCATCCTGGTGCTTGAGGAAGTACTCCCGAGCATGTTGCTGGTCGTACTTCTTGGAAAATTCGAGTTTGATAGGGCTACGCATTGGGCATCTCCTGGCTCCATTGCATGTACCTTAAGTAACACTGCGTAGGAAACAGGTCATGCCAATGTGAAAAAAGTGTTATCCCTAAAGGAATATAGCCCAGTAATTTACTCGCAAAGCTTTAACGGATCGGACTTTTCAGCGCCTTGGCTCAAGTCCACCTGAAAGCGGCAACCATGGGGGGCGGTAGAAGTCAGCGTAACGCGCCAACCCTGGTCGTCACAGATCCGTTGTACCAGCGATAAGCCAAGCCCCAGACCTTCGCCGCGTCGCTCATCACCACGCACGAACGGTTTGAACATCGCCTCGCGCTGCTCCTCCGGAATGCCGACCCCGCTGTCCTCGACGCTGAACCCATTGGCTTCAAGACTCAGGCGGATGTAACCACTGTCGGTGTAGTGCGCAGCGTTGCGCAACAGGTTGCCCATCACCGATTGCAGGAACGTCGCGTTGTACAGCAGCGGGCCTGCACTGACGCGGCCATCGAAGTACAGCGTCAGCCCTTTCTGCTCGATGGTGTCGCGCCATACGCCTATCAGATCGTCGGCCACCTCGCGCAGCGTCGCCTGGGAGGCCACGGCACCTTGGTCGCGCTGGGCACGGGCGAGCATCAGGAAGGTTTTGACCAACTCGCGCATTTCTTCGGTGGCCCGGGCGATGCGTTCGACCTGGCTGCGTGAGCGGCTATCCAGATTGGGGTTTTCGATCAACAGCTCGCAGGAGGTGGCCAGCACCATCAGCGGCGTGCGCAATTCGTGGCTGACATCACTGGTGAACAGACGCTCGCGGGTCAGTGCATCGCGCAAACGGCCAAGGGTATCGTCGAAGGCCACCGCTAGCTGGCCGACTTCATCGGCTGCGTAATCGGGTGCCAAGGGCGGTGCCAGGCCAAGAAGCTGATCACGATGGCGTACTTGCCGCGCCAGGCGGATCACCGGTGCCATCACTCGCCGTGCCAGCAGCCAGCCGAGGAACACCGCCAGTACCAGGCTGAGCACGAAGCCCACCATGACGACGGCGAACAGTACCCGCTCGCGCTCTTCGAAATCGCTTTGGTCCTGCAGCAATACATAACGTCGGCCGTCTACGATTTCCACCATTGCGTGGTAGGAAAGCTGGTCGCGAAATACCTCATGAAAGCCTGCATCGAGGTGGCGCAAATCTTTTGGCAGCTCGAAGTCATCGCGCCCACCGCTGAAGTAGAACAGCTGGTCAGGGCGCGGCCGATGGCTCCAGTCACTGATGCTGTCCATGCGCAACAGGCGCTGCAGGTCGCCGCCCAGCACCGAGGAGATCAAGCGCTCTTCAACCAGGTGGACAGTGGCGACGATACCGAAGGCGAACGCCCCAGCCACCAGCGCGCTCATCAGCGCAAACGCGATGATGATGCGCTGCGCCAGGCTTTGCTTAAACTCCATCGCGACCCTCGGCGAGGCGATAGCCGACGCCATGGACGGTATGCAGCAACGGCTTTTCGAACGGTTTGTCGATTACTTGGCGCAGCTGGTGTACATGGCTGCGCAAGCTGTCGCTGTCGGGGCAATCATCACCCCACAGCGCCTCTTCCAGTACCTCGCGGCGCAACACGTGGGGGCTTTTCTGCATCAGCACCGCGAGCAGCTTGAGGCCGACAGGGTTGAGCTTGAGCAAGCGCCCCTGGCGAGTGACTTCGAGGGTGTCCAGGTCGTAACTCAGGTCGGCAACCTGCAGGGTACGTCGCCCGCCGCCCTGGGCGCGGCGCAGCACGGCTTCGATGCGCGCAGCGAGTTCGGACAGGGCGAACGGTTTGAGCAGGTAATCGTCGGCGCCGGAGCGGAAGCCCTGCAGGCGGTCGTCGAGTTGGTCGCGGGCGGTCAGCATGATCACCGGCGTATCGCGACGGGCATCCTCGCGCAGGCGCTTGCACAGGGTGTAACCGTCGATTCCAGGCAGCATGATATCGAGCACGATCAGGTCGTAGTGCTCGGTGGCAGCCAGGTGCAGACCTGACAGGCCGTCCTGGGCGCAGTCGACGGTATAGCCCTTCATGCCCAGATAATCAGCCAGGTTGGCAAGGATATCGCGGTTGTCTTCAACCAAAAGAATGCGCATCGGGTTCTCCTGTGCGGCGCTTCGCTATGGTGCGCGGCAGGCGCAGCTTAAGGCCATCGCACGGACAGTGCCAGTGCTGGTGGAAATTCAACGAAGTTGACGCAAACGAAAAAGCCCCGGTTCTCACGAACCGGGGCTTTTCCTGTTACAGGGGGTGAGGCTGGCTTACATCATGCCGCCCATACCGCCCATGCCGCCCATGTCTGGCATGCCGCCAGCTGGCTTGTCTTCCGGCAGGTCGGCAACCATGGCTTCGGTGGTGATCATCAGACCGCCGATCGAAGCAGCTGCTTGCAGGGCCGAACGGGTGACCTTGGCTGGGTCAAGGATACCCATCTCGATCATGTCGCCGTATTCGCCGGTAGCGGCGTTGTAGCCGTAGTTGCCCGAACCTTGCTTGACCTTGTCGGCCACAACGCTTGGCTCGTCGCCGGCGTTGGCAGTGATCTGGCGCAGCGGCGCTTCAACAGCGCGACGCAGCAGGGCGATACCGACGTTCTGGTCTTCGTTGTCACCTTTGAGGTCGACAATGGCGCCCAGGGCGCGAACCAGAGCAACACCACCGCCAGGCACCACGCCTTCTTCGACGGCTGCACGGGTAGCGTGCAGGGCGTCTTCAACGCGGGCTTTCTTCTCTTTCATTTCAACTTCGGTGCCAGCACCGACCTTGATCACGGCAACACCGCCAGCCAGCTTGGCCAGGCGCTCTTGCAGCTTCTCACGGTCGTAGTCCGAAGAGGTCTCTTCGATCTGGGCACGGATCTGCTTGACGCGTGCTTCGATGTCGGCGTCCACACCAGCACCGTCGATGATGGTGGTGTTTTCCTTGGACAGGATGACGCGCTTGGCGTTACCCAGGTGCTCCAGGGTGGTGGTTTCCAGGGTCAGGCCGATTTCTTCGGAGATGACCTGGCCGCCGGTCAGGACGGCGATGTCCTGCAGCATGGCCTTGCGACGGTCGCCAAAACCTGGTGCCTTGACTGCAGCAACCTTGACGATGCCGCGCATGTTGTTGACGACCAGGGTAGCCAGGGCTTCGCCTTCGACGTCTTCAGCAACGATCAGCAGTGGGCGGCCGGCCTTGGCAACGGCTTCCAGAACTGGCAGCAGCTCACGGATGTTGGAGATTTTCTTGTCGACCAGCAGCAGCAGCGGGCCTTCCAGCTCGGCAACCATGGTGTCCGGCTTGTTGACGAAGTACGGCGACAGGTAGCCGCGGTCGAACTGCATGCCTTCTACGACGGACAGTTCGTTTTCCAGGCCCGAACCTTCTTCAACGGTGATCACGCCTTCTTTGCCGACTTTTTCCATGGCTTCAGCGATGATTTCGCCGATGGAGTTGTCGGAGTTGGCGGAGATGGTGCCAACCTGAGCGATGGCCTTGGAGTCGGCGCATGGCTTGGACAGGTTTTTCAGCTCGGCGACGACGGCAGCGGTGGCCTTGTCGATGCCACGCTTGAGGTCCATCGGGTTCATGCCGGCAGCGACGGCCTTCAGGCCTTCGTTGACGATGGCCTGAGCCAGAACGGTCGCGGTGGTGGTGCCGTCACCGGCAGCATCGTTGGCCTTGGAAGCGACTTCCTTGACCAGTTGGGCGCCCATGTTTTCGAAGGCGTCTTTGAGTTCGATTTCTTTGGCGACGGAAACGCCGTCCTTGGTGATGGTCGGCGCGCCGAAGCTCTTGGCCAGGACCACGTTGCGGCCTTTCGGGCCCAGGGTCGCTTTTACCGCGTCAGCCAGAACGTTGACGCCAACCAGCATTTTTTTACGGGCGGAATCGCCGAATTTTACGTCTTTAGCAGCCATGATCGTTTAATCCTTGAAATTCTTTGGAGTAACGGGAAGTCGGGGAAATCAGCCTTCGACAACGGCGAGGATTTCGTTCTCGCTCATTACCAGCAGGTCTTCGCCATCGACTTTCACGGTGTTGCTGCCCGAGTAAGGGCCGAAAACCACTTTGTCACCCACTTTGACGGCCAGCGCACGTACTTCGCCGTTGTCCAGGATGCGACCGGTGCCGACGGCGACAACTTCGCCACGGTTTGGTTTTTCAGCGGCCGAACCCGGCAGGACGATACCGCCAGCGGTTTTCGATTCTTCTTCGCTGCGACGGATGACTACGCGGTCATGCAGAGGACGAAGCTTCATTGTCGATCTCTCCCAATTTGTGGTTTTCATCGGCCGGTGTCGACACCGGCGGGTTGATGCGGTCCGGCGTTGCCGGGGGTGGCCCGCGACGGGCGAACCACCTGTGTATTGTCTGGCGTTGCCACCAGAAACCTTGCGGTGACCACATACATGAGGCCGGCATGATCAATTACAAGGCTTGCTGCAGAAAATTTTTCAACGAGCAGAAAAGCTTGGGGCCGCAAAGCGGCCCCGGGGATGTCTACTTGTCGCGACGTTCGTATTCGCCTTCGATCACATTGGGCCGATGGCCGCTGTCGCGCGGCTGTGCCTGAGAGGGGTCGTCCTGGAACGCGCGCTGGCGCATGGCCTGGGCCTCGGCACGCTGACGCATCTTGCGAGCGGCTAGATGGCGGGTGAAGGGCAACAGGCAGAGCAGGCCCAGCACGTCACTGATGAAGCCCGGAAGCAGCAGGAGGCCACCGCCCACCGCCAGCATCAGGCCCTGGAACATGTCCTCGGCGGGCAGTTCGCCACGCTGCAGGCTTTCACGGGCACGCAAGGCGGTGGCCAGGCCGGCCACACGCATCACCAGCACACCCAAGGCGGAACCTGCGATGATCAACAGCAGCGCCGGGAAGAAACCGATGGCTGAGCTGACCTTGACGAAGACGAACAACTCCAGCACAGGGAAAAGCAGAAACAGCAGTAGAAAAACACGCATCAAGGATTCCTCGACGGAAGACTATCTTCCTTTAAGACCATCAGATGGATGCGTGCGCTCGGTTTTTCAAGCTTCGACTTCTGTCGCGGCCGGCCATTGGTCGGCGCGCGCCAGTAAAACCAAGGCCTCGCGAACTTGTGTCGGCGTATTGCAATTGCTTGGGAAAGCCAGCCAATGGATACCTTGGCCTATGCGCAGGTGCATGCCTTCGCTGTCGATGCCGACCATCTGCGCTGGCGCGCTACGCGGCAGGTCGCTCAATTCGACGTAGTGGGCGATGGCGTTGGCATGATCGCTGTTCATGTGTTCGATCATGCTGGCCTCCGCCTTGCCGGCGAAGGGGTTGGCCAACGTAACCTGATCGAGCCAGTGGATCGCCCCGAAGCCACCTATGTAACGATGGCGCACCGGCTGCAGCACCCAGAAGTCGAAATCGTGCGCCTTGTGATAGTTGGCGGCATCGGGGAAGTAACGATAATAGCGCTCGGCAGCGGCGTCGACGGCAGCCTCGTCGACCAGCTTGTGCGCCTCGGTCATGATCGTCAGGCGGCCAACGGCCTGCACGTCCTCGGCTTCCCGCTCCCCCACCAGCAAGGAGCACTTGGGGTCTTTCTGCAGGTTGTGGGTGTGCTGGGCGATGCGGCTGATGAGGATCAGCGGGTTGCCCTCGGCATCCAGGCAGTACGGCACCACAGAACCGAAAGGGAAGCCAGGCATGGACTTGGAATGGGTCGAGAGTACACCGCGGTACTCCTTGAGCAGCAGTTCCCGGGCGGGGCGGATGGCCTTCTGACTCACGTCTGACTCCTCGACAGGTGGCTATTGGGTTGCAAGCTACCTGTAAGCTTCAAGCTTCAAGCTGCAAGCTGCAAGCTGCAAGAAAAAGCAGGAGCGAGGCGCCATGCCACTCGCTTTTAGCTTGCAGCTTGAAGCTGACCCCTACCAGGTCACGCCAAAGCCTGCGGTATAGCGCGTCTTGTCCAGGTCACTCTCACGCGTGCCGGTGATGATGTCTTTTTCTGCCTTGAGATTGAGCGAGGCCCATTCGGTCACTTTGTAGCGCAGCCCCACCTCGGCATCCAGCGAATAGTCGGCAACGCCCCCCAGCGGCTTGGCGAACTCACCGTTGGTGAACAGCTGGACATTCTTGCCGATCAGGTAACGGGTGTAGTCCCACTTCACCGCTGCCGAATAGAAGTTGTCCTTGCCGCCATTCTGATACTCGAAGTCGGTGCGATTGATCAGTGAACCAAGCGAGAACGCACCTAGTTCGTCATCCCAGAACTGGTAACCGGGGCCGGTACCCACGGTGCGCTGACGCGCCAGATCCTCGATGTGATCCCGCTTGTACTCAAGACGCCCCTGCCAGAACCATTTCTCTGTGATGAAGCGATCGAGCGCATACTCTGCGCTCCAGTTGTTGGTCGTGGTGACGTCGTCCTTGGTCTCGCGGTTGTACTCGCCTTCGGCGTTGTGCCGCCAACGGCCATGACGGGCCGTGGTCTTGAAACCGATGTCATAGTCGTCGGTATCGTTCTCGGCACGCTGGTAGTCCAGCGCGGCATCGATATTGCCTTTCCAGACCAGGTCCTCGACCACAGGCTTGGGCTTCATGATCTGCTCGATGCTGGCAAGCTCTACAGTCTTGGGCGTCTCACCGTTGGCCAGGGTCACCTTGCCAGGCTCGGCGGCCTTCAACGACTTGGCCCGCTCGCCGTTGTAGGCGTCCTGCTTGACCAGCAGCTCCTGGTCGCTCTCCAGGGTCTGGACCTGCTTCCAGTCCAGCGAGATAGAACCACCGTATGGGGTTTCCAGCAGCAGCTTGCCACCATCGAAGACCCGAATCTTGCCGCTCAAGCGGTCACCGTTCTTCATCCACACGGTGTCGGCGAACGCAGGAGCAGCGCACAGGGAAGCGGTCAACAGGCACAGCAAGGATCTAGAATGCATAAGCGAAATACAGGTTCGATTAGACGAATGAGCCGGGCATTATCCGGATGCGGACGACCAGAGCAAGGAAAGACCCCCACTATGGCGTTGAGTTCAATACGCATTTGCCGTGACCACTGGTCCGGTTTCACTTCAGGCCAGGGCTGCCGGGATGTCTGAGGCACATGAGTACGCGCTGCAGACGCCCGAGGCCCGACGAACGGCGCTTTATTCAGTGCTGGGCCAGGTGCCAGCAGGCAAGGTGGTCAGCTACGGCCAGCTCGCCGAATTGGCGGGCCTTGGCCGAGCGGCGCGTTGGGTTGGAAAGACCCTCGGCCAGCTTCCTGCGGACACCCGTCTGCCGTGGCACCGTGTACTGGGTGCCGGCGGTCGTCTGAGCCTGGCGCTGGGGACTCCCTCGGGAGATGAACAAAGGGCGCGGCTGCGTGCGGAGGGCGTGAATGTAGCCAATAATCGTGTGGATATGATGCGCCATGGCTGGCGCCCAATGGAGCACAGCGGTTAGAGTGCGCGTTTTGTTTTCGCAAACTTGAGGCAGATGTTGGCCCATGCCCCGTAAAACCTGGCGCGCTGCGCTCGCTGCCTATGCCAGCCCGTCAACCCTGGTGCTTCTGCTGCTCGGCTTTGCTGCCGGTCTGCCCTACATGCTGGTGTTTTCGACCCTGTCGGTGTGGCTGCGCGAAGCTGGCGTGGCGCGCGAAACCATTGGCTATGCCAGCCTGATCGGCCTGGCCTATGCCTTCAAATGGGTATGGTCGCCGCTGCTCGATCAATGGCGGTTGCCGCTGCTGGGTGGGCTGGGTCGCCGGCGCTCGTGGCTGTTGCTGTCACAGGCACTGGTGGTGATCGGCCTGGTGGGCATGAGCCTGTGTGACCCTCAGCAACATCTGTCGTGGCTGATCGCTTTGGCCGTGCTGGTCGCGTTCGCGTCTGCCACCCAGGACATCGCTGTCGATGCCTATCGCCTGGAGATTGCCGACGATCAACGCCAGGCCGCCCTGGCCGCAAGCTACATGGCCGGTTACCGGATCGCTGCGCTGCTCGCCACTGCTGGCGCCCTGTTCTTTGCCGAATGGTTCGGCTCCACCGGTTTCAGCTACCTGCACAAGGCCTGGGCCGGCACTTACGTACTGTTCGGCGTGATGATGCTGCCTGCGCTGTTCACCACGCTGGTGATGCGCGAACCTCCCGTACCATTGCGCACCCAGTTGTCGGCAGCGCGCTATGGGCTTATTCACCAGTTGGCCTCGGTGTTTGTGCTGATCATCCTGCTGGTGTCGGTACCGGCTAGCTTCACCCAGCTGTTCAACACCGACTGGGCCAGCGTCATCTTCGGCGATGCCACACCACTGGACCTGCTGCTCGAAGACCGCGCCTTCTTGCGTCTTATCCTTTATGTGCTGCTGAGTTGGGCGTGCCTGTCGAGCATGGGCCGTCGCGGCCTGGCGCCAGTGCTGACGCCAGTCAACGACTTCATCACCCGCTATCGCTGGCAGGCCCTGCTGCTGCTGGGCCTGATCGCCACCTATCGGATGTCGGACACGGTGATGGGCGTCATGGCGAACGTGTTCTACATCGACATGGGCTTCACCAAGGACCAGATTGCCAGCGTCAGCAAGATCTTCGGCCTGATCATGACCTTGGTGGGCGCAGGTGCAGGTGGGCTGCTGATCGTGCGCTTCGGCATACTGCCGATCCTGTTCATCGGCGGTGCGGCCTCGGCGGGTACCAACATCCTGTTCCTGATGCTGGCCGACATGGGGCCAAATCTTCAGATGCTGGTGGTCACCATTTCGCTGGACAACTTCAGCTCGGGCCTGGCGACATCGGCATTCGTCGCCTACCTGTCGAGCCTGACCAACCTGAAGTTCTCGGCCACGCAATATGCCCTGCTCAGCTCGATCATGCTGCTGTTGCCACGCCTGATCGGCGGCTATTCGGGGGTGATTGTCGAGAAGTTCGGTTATCACGACTTCTTCCTGATCACCGCCCTGCTGGGTGTACCGACCTTGATCCTGATCGCCTTGCAATGGCGACAGGAAGCGGGCCGCGGGAAACAGGCACCGGTGGAGAACTCGGCAACCGAGCAGCCCTGAGGGAGACTCGCGGCCTGTACCCGCCCCATCGCAGGCATGCCGGCGATGGGGCCAGGCAATCGCTACTGAGCGACAGCACCCTCATCAGGCCGGCCACCGACCACAAACCACAACGGCCAGAGCGCCAGCGCCCCCGCTACACCTGCCGCCAAGGCAAAGTGCATCAAGCTCGCCCCCGCCCCGATCATTGCCATGAGCGCCCCGCCCAAGCCCAGCAAGGCGATGGTGATCATCCCCAGCATCGCAGACACCAAGCCTTTGCTCTGATCGCTGGAGAACAGCGTCATGCGGTACAGCACCGCATTGGCCACGCCCAGGCCCAGCGCATACAGCGACATGCCCGCCACCACGCTGGTCACGGTGGGCCAGTACCAGGTGGCAAGCACCATCAGGCACAAACCTGCCAGGTATGGCCACAGCGCACCGCGCACCAGCGCCGGCAGCGGATAGCGGTCAGCGATGCGGTTGATGATCAGGTTGCCCAGGATCAGCCCACCGAATACTGGCAACTGCCACAGGGCGTATTCCATCGTGCTGAGCCCCTCGTCGTGGATCAGCAATACCGGTGACAGGCCGATCCAGCCGATCAGCGGCAGGCCCACCAGGCCCAACGCCGCGCTGCCGGCGACGAAACGCCGGTTGGCCAGCAGCTGGCCATAGCCCGCCAGTAGCGGCAGCAGGTGGATCGGCGTGAACGCCAGGCGTGAGCCGTCGCGCCGCTCCACGCCCAAGGTCTCGGGCATCAAGCGGTACAGCAGCCCCCACACCAACACAGCGCCAACGGCGAACGCCACGAACAGCCAGCGCCAGTCCAGCCATTGCAACATCAGGGTACCCACCAGCGGGCCGAGCAGTGGCGACAGCAAGGCAATATTGGCCAGCAACGCCATCATCCGCACCGCATCGGCCTCGCTGAACGCTTCGTTCAGGGCCGGGTAGCTTACCGTCACCACAAAGCCCAGGCCGATGCCTTGCACTAGCCGCAGCAGGTTGAAAAGGCCAATGTCCTGCACCCAAAAGGTGGCCAGGCAAGCCGCACCAAAGAGCGCGCAACCGGCCAGCAGCAGTGGGCGACGACCATAACGGTCAGCCAGCGGGCCGATCAGCCACTGCAGCACCACACCACCGAGCAGGTACAGGTTCAACGCGTGAGGGATGTATTCGGGGCTGGCGTTCAGATGGTCGACCACCACCGGCATGGCTGGCATGACGGCGTCGCTGGCCAGGTAGGTCAGCAGTTCGAATAGGGCCAGGGTCAGGCCGAACAACAGGGCTCTGAGAGGGGTGATGTACAGCAATGGTTTCATGGTGGGGTATCGGTGCAGAGGCAGGTGGGGTCAGGCTATATGCCAGAAATGACGCGGCTTGGCTGTGAACAAGTGTAAATACAAGGGGCCGCTGCGCGCCCCAATCGTCGGCAAGCCGGCTCCTCCAGGCCCACTGCAAGCATCAGGCGCAGTGCATACCTGTTAGAGCCGGCTTGCCGGCGATTGGGCCGCACAGCGGCCCCCATGGTGCAACCTCAGCGTTACTGCGCGGCAGGCTCCTGGACCACACGAATCACCCGCTGCGGGAACGGAATGTCGATTCCTTCGGCCTTCAAGCGATCACGCGCATGTTCATTGAGCATGAACAGCACATCCCAGTAATCGCTGGTCTTGGTCCACAGGCGCAAGGATACGGTGATAGAGCTGTCACCCAGCGTCGCCACCACGGCCTGCGGCGCCGGGTCGGGCAACACGCGAGGGTCCTGCGCAAGCTCCAGCAGTACGTTGCGGGCCTTCTGTAGGTCGGCCTCGTAATCCACACCTACGTCGAACACCACCTTGCGCGTCGGCTGGCGGTTGGTGTTGGTGATGATGCCGTTGGACAGGCTGCCGTTAGGCATGATCACTGTCTTGTTGTCACCGGTGCGCAGCACAGTGTGGAAGATCTGAATGCTGTCCACCGTGCCCGCCACACCCTGCGCCTCGATCCAGTCGCCGATGCGGAACGGGCGGAACATCAGGATCAGCACGCCACCGGCAAAGTTCGCCAGGCTACCCTGCAGGGCCAGGCCGATGGCCAGGCCGGCGGCACCGATGGCAGCGACGAAGGAGGTGGTTTCGATGCCGATCATCGAGGCCACACTGACCAGCAGCAGCACCTTCAGCACGATGTTGGCCAAGGTGCTGATGAAGCCCTGCAGCGCCAGGTCGGCGTTACGCAGACCTACCAGTTTGCCCAGGCGGGCGCTGACCTTGTTGATGATCCACCAGCCGACCGCCAGGGTCAGCAGTGCCAGCAGCACACGGCTGCCGTACTCCATGATCAAGGGGATCCAGGTCTGCGATTGGCGGACCAGCTGATCGACTTCAGCGTTCAAATCCATGTTCATCTCCTGATGCCGAACGGCAAGTACACGGTAAAACCGGCCGCGAAAAATTCAGCGGCCATGGCCCCCATGGACATCATTGCGCCATCGGGGTTCCTGGCAACAAGGATCAGTCGCGGAAGTTGTTGAACTGCAGCGGCATGTCGAACTCTTTGGCACGCAAGGCAGCGATGGCCTCTTGCAGGTCATCACGCTTCTTGCCGGTCACGCGCACCTGCTCACCCTGAATGGCAGCCTGGACCTTGAGCTTGGCATCCTTGATGTGGGCGACGATCTTCTTGGCCAGCTCTTTGTCGATGCCTTCGCGGAACTTGGCCTCCTGCTTCATTTCCTTGCCCGAGGCGTAGGCGTCTTGGGTTTCCAGGCATTTCACGTCGATCTTGCGCTTGACCAGCGCCAGGCGCAGGATCTCGATCATCGCTTCGAGCTGGAACTCAGCCTCGGCAGTCAGCAGCACGGTCTGTTCCTTTTCCTTGAACTCGAAGCTGCCCTTGCCCTTGAGGTCGTAACGACGGTCGAGCTCCTTGATGGCGTTTTCGACGGCGTTCTGCACTTCGTGCTTGTCCAGTTCCGATACCACGTCGAACGAAGGCATGGTTGTTCTCCATAAAATAAAAGCGCGCTCGGTCTGAAGATGGAGCGCGTCGGGGTTTGAAGGTTAAAATGCGGGCTTATTATAACGGGTTGCGAAACGCAGATGAGCAGCACCTGGCATATTCTCGGCGCCGGTAGCCTCGGCACCCTCTGGGCTTGCCGACTGGCACGTGCCGGCAAGGCGGTGCGCCTGATTCTGCGCGATCGGCAGCGGTTGCTGGCCTATGAACAGACTGGCGGCCTGACGCTGGTCGAACAGGACCACGCCAATCATTACGCGATCCCTGCCGAAACAGCCGATACCAACGGGCCGGTGCACCGCCTGCTGGTGGCCTGCAAGGCCTACGACGCAGCACCTGCGATCGCACGGCTGGCCCCGCGCCTGGCCGCTGGCGCGGAAATCGTGCTGCTGCAGAACGGGCTGGGCAGCCAGGACGAAGTCGCCGATCAGGTACCGCTGGCCCGCTGCATCTTCGCCTCCAGCACCGAGGGCGCATTCCGCGAGGACGACTGGCGGGTACGCTTTGCCGGCCACGGTTTCAACTGGCTGGGCGACCCGGCCAACCCCGCGGCGCCAGAGTGGTTCGACGAGCTCCATGACGCCGGCATCCCGGCTGAATGGACCGTCGACATACTTACCCGCCTGTGGCGCAAGCTTGCGCTCAATTGCGCGATCAATCCGCTGACCGTGCTGCATGACTGCCAGAACGGCGGGCTGCTGGGGCACCTGAGCGAAGTCGATGGGTTGATCGCCGAACTCGGCGAACTGCTGGGACGGTGTGGCCAACCCGAAGCCGCCGATAATCTGGGCGAAGAAGTACAACGGGTGATCCTCGCCACCTCAGCCAACTACTCTTCGATGTATCAGGATGTGCGCGCAGGCCGGCGTACCGAGGTGCATTACCTGCTTGGCCATGCCTGCCGCTCAGCCGCGCGCCATGGCATGGTGCTGCCTGGGCTGGAACGCCTGCACCAGCGGCTGGTCGATAACCTGCGTGCACGTGGCTTGCCAAGCGCCTGACGCGCCCTTTCAACCGGATACGGACATTGCCTAGCCCATGACCTTGCGCCAACGCCTGGAAAACCTCCCGGTCGGGCAGAAGCTGCTGGCCGCCCTGCTGGTACTGCTGGTGACCATCCTGCTGGTGGCCAACCTGACGTTCATCAGCGCCGCCTACTGGATCACCCAGGAAAGCATGGCGCCGCAAGCGTTGCAGACCATCGGCCGCCTGGTCGCCAACCCTCAGCTGGCAGCACGCGCCGGCGAATCCCAGGACACTGCCACGGCGCTGCTCAAAGAGCTGGACAGCTATACGCCGCTGCGCGCTGCGGCGGTCTATGGTGGCGATGGTCGCATGCTGGCCCAATTGCAACATGGCGACCCGCTGGCCCTGCCCAAGCGCTATCGAAACATCGACGGCTGGCGCCTGATGGAATTTCGCAGCACCCAACTGATCCGTATCCCCCGTGATGCCAGCCCGCCCGCGCACCTGCTGCTGGTGGCCAGCAGCGAACTGCCAACCGCGTTCTACACCGGCACCCTGAGCGCCAGCCTGGCGATCCTGGTGTTCAGCATCCTGCTATGGCTGGTCATCGCCCGGCAGATCAAACGCCTGATCACCCAGCCGATCAATCAGCTCGAAGAACTCAGCCGCCAGGTCACCCGTGAAGAAAGCTACGCGCTGCGTGCCAAAAGGGGCAACGACGATGAGATCGGCAGCCTCGCCGACGCTTTCAACACCATGCTCTCGCGCATCGAGGCGCGCGAGCAGCAACTCAAGCGCACCCGCGACGAATTCCAGGACGCTTACGATCAGGCCCAGGGCCTGGCCGAGGAAACCCGCCACACCAACCGCAAGCTGGAACTGGAAGTCCAGGTGCGCAGCAAGATCGAGAAAAAGCTCACGGGCTTTCAGAACTATCTCAACAGCATCATTGACTCCATGCCCTCGGCGCTGATCGCCCTCGACGAGCAGCTTTATGTCACCCAGTGGAATCACGAGGCCACGGTGCTCTCCGGCACGCCGCTGGACGAAGCGCTGAACCAGCCGATCTTCATCGCTTTCGAGCCGCTCAAGCCGTTCCTGCCGCAGCTCAAGGAAACCGTGGAAAAACACCGTGTCGCCAAGATCGAGCGGGTCACCTGGGCCAAAGGCGAAGACACACGCCACTACGCCCTGACCTTCTATCCACTGATGGGTGGCGGCGGCCGCGGCGTGGTCATCCGCATCGACGACATCACCCAGCGCCTGTCGCTGGAGGAAATGATGGTGCAATCGGAAAAGATGCTCTCGGTCGGTGGCCTGGCGGCCGGCATGGCACACGAAATCAACAACCCGCTGGGCGCGATCCTGCACAACGTGCAGAACATCCGCAGGCGACTGTCGCCGGAGCTGCCGCGCAACCAGGAGCAAGCCAGCGAGCTGGGCATCGACCTGCCCAGCGTCAATCGCTACCTGGAAAGCCGCGAGGTACCGCAACTGCTCGATGGCATTCAGCAGGCCGGTGCCCGGGCGGCCAAGATCGTCACTCATATGCTCAGTTTCAGCCGCCGTAGCAACCGCCAACTGGCGCCCTGCGACCTGCCGGCATTGATCGACCAGGCCGTGGAAATCGCCGGTAACGACTTCGACCTGACCATCGGTTTCGATTTCAAGGGCCAGGCCATTGTCCGCCAGTTCGACCCCAACCTGGGGCCGGTGCCGTGCACCGCCAACGAGCTGGAGCAAGTGCTGCTGAACCTGCTGAAGAATGCCGCCCAGGCCATTCACCAACGGCCTCAGCCCAGCGAGCCAGGAAGGATCACCTTGCGTACCCGGCTCAGCCCGCCGTGGGCCGAGATCCAGGTCGAGGACAACGGCGTCGGCATGCCCGAAGCGGTCCGCAAGCGCACCTTCGAGCCCTTCTTCACCACCAAGGAAATCGGCCAGGGCACCGGGCTCGGTTTGTCGGTTTCCTACTTCATCATCACCAATAACCACAAGGGGCAGATGGAAGTGCAGTCCACGCCCGGCCAGGGCACCTGCTTCACCCTGCGCCTGCCCCTCGGCCAGCCGTCGGCAGCGGCCCCGAACCAGACGGAGACATGACATGGGCTATCGCCTGTCGAAGATTTACACCCGCACCGGTGACACAGGTGAAACCGGCCTGGGCGATGGGCGCAGAGTGCCCAAGGACCACCCGCGGATCGAGGCAATTGGCGAGGTGGACAGCCTTAACAGCCAGCTTGGGCTGCTGCTGGCCGGCCTTGCAGAGCAAGGTCTGGATGAGGTCAGCGAGGTTCTGGCGCCATGCCAGCACCGCCTGTTCGACCTGGGCGGCGAGCTGGCGATGCCCAGTTACAAGGCACTGAACGAGGTCGAGGTGGAACGGCTTGAGGCTGCCATCGATGGGTGGAACGAGGAACTGGGGCCGTTGACGAACTTTATCCTGCCCAGTGGATCGGCGCTGATCGCCCAGGCGCACGTCTGCCGAAGCCTGGCACGCAGTGCGGAACGACGCTGCCAGCAACTGAATGCGGTTGAGCCGCTGGAAGGCGTGGGGCTGGCGTATATCAATCGCCTTTCCGATCTGCTGTTTGTGGCGGCGCGGATCATCGGGCGGCGGCAGGGGGTTGCCGAGGTGTTGTGGCAGGCTGCGGACAAGCCAGCAGGCTGACACCGCAAAGGGGCTGCCTGGCAGCCCCCTGCGACGGCCGCCTCAGGCCTCAGGCCAAAAGGCCCGAATCCCGGCAACACCTTGCGCCCCGGTTTGCCAGGCCCGCTCACGCTCGCCTGGCCCAACACCACCGAGCAGGAACACCGGCTTGCCGAACCCGGCAATCAAGCGCTGAGCCTCATCCCAACCCAGCGGCGAGGCCTCAGGATGCGTCTGCGTCAGCTGCACTGGCGAGAGCGTGACGAAATCCACACCCATCTGCTCAGCCAGTGCCAGCTCTTCAGCACTGTGACAGGACGCTGCCAGCCAACGATCTTTAGGGAAAGGCCGGCCCTTGGCGGCGTATTTGCGCAGTTGCGCAGCCGTCAGGTGCCAGCCTGCCGCGGGGAAGTCGCCCAACCACTCCAGCGGCCCCTTGAGCATCAATTGCGCCTTGCCCGCACATAGCCCCACCGCATCCACCGCCACATCGCGGTACTTGGGGTCGTACATGTCCGGCGCACGCAACTGGATCAGGCGGATGCCGGCGGCGACAGCCTTCTGGATGCCCTTGAGCATCTCGGGCACGTCCAGGCCGTCCGGGGTGATCAGGTACTGATCGGGCAAGCGCGCGGCGGCCACGATCGGCTTGTTGGCCTCGGGGAACTCATACTGTGGCAATTCCCTCGGCGACACCCAGGCCAGCGGCTGCCCTTCAGCCCCGTGGGGTTCACCGGTGAACGCTTCGACCTCACGGACATCGAGCAACACCTGTTTGTCCGGGTAGTCGTGGCTGACTTTGATCAGCGCCCGTGAACGGGTCACTACGATACCCAGCTCTTCGCGAAGCTCGCGAGCCAGCGCCGCTTCGACGCTTTCGCCCTCCTCCACCTTGCCGCCAGGGAATTCCCACAGGCCACCCTGATGCTGGCTGTCGGCCCGTCGGGCAATGAGGATGCGGCCGTCTGTACCGCGAATCACCGCTGCTGCTACATGAATCCGTTTCACCCTTCACGCTCCGCCAGGCCTGCTTGCTGCCAGGCCTTGAAGGCCGGCCATTGGTAAATGGTTTCGATATAGCTCGCAGCCTGCGCTGGCACCTCTACACGGTAAGTACGCAGGCGCACGGCAACCGGGGCGAAGAAGGCATCGGCCAGGGTCGGCTTGCCGAACAGGAACGGGCCGCTGTCCTTGGCCACCAGGCGGCATTCGGACCACAGCGCGACGATACGGTCGATATCCACTTGCACATCCAGCGGGATGTTTTCCAGCGCTTCGTCCCGGGACAGATCGAAGGGCATGGCGCCACGCAGGGCGAAAAAACCGCTGTGCATCTGCGCACAGGCCGAACGGGCCTGGGCACGGGCTGCCACATCGACAGGCCACAAGTGGGCCTCGGGGTGGCGCTCGTTAAGGTATTCAGCGATGGCCAGGGAGTCGGCGATCACCCCGTGCTCGGTCTTGAGCAGCGGCACCTTGCCGGTGGAGGAGAACGCGAGAATGCGCTGACGGGTGTCGGGCTGGTTGAGTTTGATCAGGGTTTCTTCGTAGGGAACGCCGGCCAGCTCAAGGGCCAGGGCGCCGCGTAGCGACCAGGAAGAATACAGCTTGTCGCCGATGATCAGGTGATAGCTCATGGGTCGGCTCCGATGATGTGGCAATGTCGGTGGCCTTGGGGCTGCTGTGCAGCCCATCGCCGGCAAGCCGGCTTCCACAGGTGGCTGCGAGCAGGCTTTTCGGCGATTAGGCCATTGGATCAGGTACGGTATTCGGCGTTGATCTTCACGTACTCGTGGGACAGGTCGGTGGTCCAGATGGTTTCGCTGCACTGGCCACGGCCCAGCTCGATACGGATGGTGATCTCTTCCTGAGCCATCACTGCCGAGCCCTGCTCTTCGGTATAACTCGGGCTGCGGCCGCCTTTGCTGGCGATACACACATTGTCGAGGTACACGTCGATCAGGCTTACATCCAGCGCAGGCACCCCAGCGCGCCCTACGGCAGCAAGGATACGGCCCCAGTTCGGGTCGGAGGCGAACAGCGCGGTCTTGATCAGCGGCGAGTGAGCGACAGCGTAACCGACATCCAGGCACTCCTGATGGTTGCCACCGCCATTGACCTGCACGGTCACGAACTTGGTAGCGCCTTCGCCGTCACGGACGATGGCCTGGGCCACTTCCATGCACACTTCGAACACCGCCTTCTTCAGCGCTTCGAACAGCGCGCCGCTGGCCTCGGTGACTTCCGGCAGGCCCGCTTTGCCGGTGGCGATCAGCATGCAGCAGTCGTTGGTCGAGGTGTCGCCATCGATGGTGATGCGGTTGAACGATTTGTTGGCACCGTCGAGCATCAGGTCCTTGAGCACGGCCGGGGCAACTTTGGCGTCGGTAGCGATGTAGCCGAGCATGGTGGCCATGTTCGGGCGGATCATGCCGGCGCCTTTGCTGATACCGGTAACGGTGACGGTCACGCCTTCGTGCTGGAACTGGCGGCTGGCGCCCTTGGGCAGGGTGTCGGTGGTCATGATGCCGGTGGCGGCTTCAGCCCAGTTGTTTTCCGACAGGTTGTCCAAAGCGGCCTGCAGGGCACCTTCGATCTTTTCGACCGGCAGCGGCTCACCGATCACACCGGTGGAGAATGGCAACACCGACTCGGCAGGCACACCGGCCAGTTCCGCCAGCTTGGCGCAGGTACGCTCAGCAGCGGCCAGCCCCGGCGCGCCGGTGCCCGCGTTGGCGTTGCCAGTGTTGGTCAGCAGGTAACGCACAGTGCCCTGAACGCGTTGCTTGGCAAGGATCACCGGTGCTGCGCAAAAGGCGTTGAGGGTGAACACGCCTGCCACGCTGGAGCCCTCGGCGCAGCGCATGACCACCACATCCTTGCGCCCTGGGCGCTTGATGCCGGCAGAAGCGATGCCGAGTTCAAAACCCGGAACCGGGTGCAGGGTGGGCAAAGGACCAAGACCAACAGCCATTAGAGCGCTCCTAGAAAAACGGTGAAGTGATGAGGAAAGAGCGGGGCCGCTTCGCGCCCCATTCGCGGCACAAGGCCGCTCCTACAGGGACCGCGCCAACCGGTGGGCGAGCGCGATATGTGAGAGCGGCCTTGTGTCGCGAAAGGGCCGCAATGCGGCCCCAGGCTTTTACAAACGTCTGTTCAGATCACTCGATCTGACCATGGCAATGCTTGAACTTCTTGCCCGAACCACACCAGCACGGCTCGTTGCGGCCCAGCTTCTGATCGTTGCGCACCGGGGCAACGGCGACTGCCACTTCGGCACCTTCTTCGCTCAGTTGCTCGCTCTCAAGGCCTGGCGCAGGGGCGTGCTGGAACTGCATGCGGCTGGCCAGTTCTTCGGCTTCGCGGCGCAGGCGGGCCTCTTCTTCGACCGGGTCTTCGCGGCGTACCTGAACGTGCGACAGCACGCGGATGGTGTCGCGCTTGATCGACTCGAGCAATTCCTGGAACAGGGTGAAGGATTCGCGCTTGTACTCCTGCTTCGGGTTCTTCTGCGCATAACCACGCAGGTGAATGCCGTGGCGCAGGTGGTCCATGGTCGACAGGTGGTCTTTCCACAGGTCGTCCAGCACGCGCAGCAGGATCTGCTTCTCGAAGGTGCGCAGGGCGTCGATGCCGGCCTGGTCTTCCTTCTCGTTGTAGGCGTCGGTGATTTCCTTCAGCAGCTTCTCGCGCAGGGTCTCCTCGTAGAGGTGATCGTCCTCGTCGAGCCACTGCTGGATAGGCAGCTTGATGGCGAAGTCGCTGGCCAGCGAAGCCTCCAGGCCGGCAACGTCCCACTGTTCGGGCAGCGACTGCGGCGGGATGTGCTGGCTGATGGTGGCATCGAGCACTTCCTGACGGAACTCGGCGATGGTGTCACCGATGTTTTCGGCAGCCAGCAGGCTGTTGCGCATGTGGTAGATCACCTTGCGCTGTTCGTTGGCCACGTCATCGTATTCGAGCAGTTGCTTACGAATATCGAAGTTGCGCCCTTCGACCTTGCGCTGCGCCTTTTCGATGGCGTTGGTGACCATGCGGTGTTCGATGGCCTCACCGGACTGCATGCCCAGTGCTTTCATGAAGTTCTTCACCCTATCGGAGGCAAAGATACGCATCAGGCTGTCTTCCAGCGACAGGTAGAAGCGGCTGGAACCCGGGTCGCCCTGACGGCCGGAACGGCCACGCAGCTGGTTGTCGATACGGCGCGATTCGTGGCGCTCGGAGGCGATCACGTGCAGGCCACCGGACTCGATCACCTGCTGGTGACGCTTCTGCCAGTCGGCCTTGATCTGGGCAATCTGCTCGGGGCTTGGGTTCTCCAGGGCGGCCACTTCGGCTTCCCAGTTACCGCCCAGAAGAATGTCGGTACCACGACCGGCCATGTTGGTAGCGATGGTCAGTGCACCCGGAGCCCCCGCTTGCGCGATGATCTCGGCTTCCTTTTCGTGGTACTTGGCGTTCAGGACCTTGTGCTCGATGCCTTCCTGCTTCAGCAGGTTCGACATGTGCTCGGAGGTTTCAATGGTCGCAGTACCCACCAGAACCGGACGGCCCTGGGTCATGCTTTCCTTGATGTCGGCAATGATCGCGGCGTACTTCTCGTCCGCGGTCAGGTACACCAGGTCGTTGAAGTCCTTACGCGCCAGCGGCTTGTTCGGCGGAATCACCATCACGTTGAGGCCGTAGATCGACTGGAACTCGAACGCTTCGGTGTCGGCGGTACCGGTCATGCCGGACAGTTTGGTGTACAGACGGAAATAATTCTGGAAGGTGGTCGAAGCCAGGGTCTGGCTCTCGGCCTGGATGTTCAGGTTCTCTTTCGCCTCGATGGCCTGGTGCAAGCCTTCGGACAGGCGACGGCCAGGCATGGTACGGCCGGTGTGCTCGTCGATCAGCAGGACCTGACCGTCCTGAACGATGTACTCGACATTGCGGTGGAACAGTTTGTGCGCACGCAGGCCGGCATAGACATGAGTCAGCAGGCCCAGGTTGTGCGACGAGTAGAGGCTCTCGCCCTCAGCCAGCAGGCCGGACTGGGTGAGCATCTCTTCGATGAACTGGTGACCGGCTTCGTTGAGCTCGACCTGACGGCTCTTCTCGTCGATGGAGAAATGGCCTTCCTGGGTGACCTGGCCTTCGACTTCTTCGATGTGCTGGGTCAGGCGCGGGATCAGGCGGTTGATCTCGATGTACAGCTTGGAGCTGTCTTCGGCCTGGCCGGAGATGATCAGCGGCGTACGGGCTTCGTCGATGAGGATCGAGTCGACTTCGTCGATCACGGCGAAATTCAGTTCACGCTGGAACTTCTCTTCCAGGCTGAAAGCCATGTTGTCGCGCAGGTAGTCGAAACCGAACTCGTTGTTGGTGCCGTAGGTGATATCGGAGGCATACGCAGCGCGCTTTTCCTCTGGCGGCTGGAAGGCCGAGACGATGCCTACGGACAGACCGAGGAATTCGTACAAAGGGCGCATCCAGTTGGCGTCACGGCGGGCCAGGTAGTCGTTGACAGTGACCACGTGCACCCCTTTGCCGGAAAGGGCGTTGAGGTAAACGGCCAGGGTACCGACCAAGGTCTTGCCTTCACCGGTGCGCATTTCTGCGATCATGCCCTCGTGCAGGGTCATGCCGCCGATCAGCTGCACATCGAAGTGGCGCATGCCCATCACGCGCTTGCCGGCCTCACGGGCCACGGCGAAGGCTTCAGGCAGCAGTTGGTCCAGTGTCTCGCCTTTGGCCAGACGCTCCTTGAACTCTGCGGTTTTGGCGCGCAGTTGCTCATCGGAGAGGGCGACCATTTTCTCTTCGAAGGCATTGACGATGTTCACCGTCTTGAGCATGCGTTTGACTTCACGCTCGTTCTTGCTTCCAAAAAGTTTCTTTAACAAAGGCGCAAACATATCGGCAGGATCTTCCACACGTAGGGATGGAGGGCGGCCCCATGAGTCGCCCGTGCAGCCCTTGGGCCGCATGCGAACGAGCATTCTACCCGGAAACGATGGTGAGGAAAGTGGTGGATTTCCACGATGCTGGCACAGCGCTTTGGCGGGGGCGTTTCTAAGATAAGGGCATTTTCGCTGAGTTCAACCCGGAGCATCATGAAACGTATCGAGAATGACTCGTATGCTGTCTGTGTGCGATGGCGCTGGCGCCGTCAGTGGGGCCGACAGAGGTGTTAGACTGCCAATCTTGTAACCTGATGCGACCCCCCATGGCCCACAAACCCTCCCCCGCCCAGCCCCCTTCGGCACTGCTGCGCCAGGTGCGCCCGCTGCGCCTGTTGCTGAACCAGGCCGAACGCCTGGCGCACCTGCAGCGCCTGCTGGAAAGCCAGTTGCAACCGGCAGCCCGCGAGCACTGCCACGTGGCTTCGTGGCGCGACGGCACGCTGCTGCTGGTGGTCACGGACGGGCACTGGGCCACCCGCCTGCGCTATCAGCAGAAGCGCCTGATGCGTCAGCTGCAGGCGCTGGAAGCGTTCGGCAACCTTCAGCGCATCCTTTACAAGGTGCAGCCGCCGCTGGTTCCGGCCAAGCGCGGCGGTAACATGACCGAGCTGTCGACCAATGCCGCCGAAGGCATTCGGGGTTCCGCCGAAGGCATCACCGACCCCAAACTGCGTGAAGCACTGGAACGCCTGGCCAGTCACGCCAAGGGCAAGGGTTGAGTCAGCAGGCCTGAGCACAACCCATAAAAAAGGCCACCCGAAGGTGGCCTTAATCACTAGAGAGAGTGTTCGAACTTACACGGCCGCAACAGGGCGCATATAAGAGATCGGTGCCGTACTGGCATCTTCGAAAGTGACCACTTCCCAGGCATCGGTTTCATTGATCAGCTTGCGCAGCAGCTGGTTGTTCAGCGCGTGCCCGGACTTGTAGCCCTTGAACTCGCCAATCAGGCTGTTGCCCAGCAGGTAAAGGTCGCCGATGGCGTCGAGGATCTTGTGCTTGACGAACTCGTCTTCGGAGCGAAGGCCGTCTTCGTTAAGGACACCGGTCTCATCGACAACGATGGCGTTCTCGACACTGCCACCCAGCGCAAGGTTGTGCTTGCGCAGGTACTCGATGTCACGCATGAAGCCGAAAGTACGGGCGCGGCTGACTTCCTTGACGAACGAAGTGCTGGAGAAGTCGACGACGGCGCTCTGGGTCTGGCCCTTGAGGACCGGGTGATCGAAGTCGATCTCGAAGCTCACCTTGAAGCCTTCGAAAGGCAGGAAGGTAGCGCGCTTGTCGCCCTCCTCCACTGTCACTTCACGCAGGATGCGGATGAACTTCTTGGCTGCGTCCTGCTCTTCCAGGCCGGCAGACTGAATCAGGAATACGAAGGGACCGGCGCTGCCATCCATGATCGGAACTTCCGAGGCGGAGAGCTCGACGTAGGCGTTATCGATGCCCAACCCCGCCATGGCGGAAAGCAGGTGCTCGACGGTATCGACCTTGACGTCACCGTTGACCAGCGTGGTGGACATGGTGGTCTCACCGACGTTGGCCGCACGTGCCGGGATCTCGACCACAGGGTCGAGGTCGGCGCGACGGAAGACGATGCCGGTATCGACAGGCGCAGGCTTGAGGGTCAGATAGACCTTCTCCCCGGAGTGCAGGCCGACGCCTGTGGCACGGATGGTATTCTTCAGGGTGCGTTGTCTAATCATGGCATTGGCCGCTTCAGCGCAAATTGCGAACAGGTATCAACAAAGGCTGAGGATGATAACAGACCCGGCCTTTGCTGAACACCAATCACCCTTATACCCCTGATAAATTCCATTAATCGGCCTGACGACGCAGGAAGGCCGGGATATCCAGGTAGTCCAAGTCATCCTGAGGGTTGAGTTTAGCTGCTGCGGCAGCGCCTGCGTGGGCCTGGTTGCGCATCACGGTCGGACGCTCCAGGTCACGGTAGTTGACCGCTGGCTGCTCCTGACGAACAGGGGCCGGGTTGGAGGCCTCGTACGCCTGCTGGGCAGTCTGCAGTGTGTTGTCGACCACCTTGACCGGCTTCTCGATACGCGCGCCCAGGCCAGTGGCCACCACGGTCACGTGCAACTCATCGCGCATGTCCGGGTCGATCACGGTGCCCACCTTGACCATCGCGTGGTCGGAGGCGAAGGCTTCGATGATGCTACCCACATCGGAGTACTCGCCCAGCGACAGGTCAGGGCCTGCGGTGATGTTCACCAGGATGCCGCGGGCGCCCTGCAGGTTGACGTCTTCGAGCAGCGGGTTGCGGATTGCCGCCTCGGTGGCTTCGCGAGCACGGTTCGGGCCGCTGGCGCAACCAGTACCCATCATCGCCATGCCCATCTCACCCATCACGGTGCGCACGTCGGCGAAGTCGACGTTGATCATGCCGGGGCGCTTGATGATGTCGGAAATACCGCGAACGGCACCGGCCAGTACATCGTCAGCCTTGGCAAAGGCGGACAGCAGGCTGGCATCCTTGCCCAGGATGGTCAGCAGCTTCTCGTTGGGAATGGTGATCAGCGAGTCGACGCTCTCGGCCAGCATGCGGATGCCTTCATCGGCGATCTGCATACGTTTGCGACCTTCGAACGGGAACGGACGGGTCACCACGGCAACCGTGAGAATGCCCATTTCCTTCGCCACTTCGGCGATGATCGGCGCTGCACCGGTACCGGTACCGCCGCCCATGCCGGTGGTGATGAACACCATGTTGGTGCCCTGCAGCACCTCGGCGATGCGCTCACGGTCTTCCAGAGCAGCCTGACGGCCGACTTCCGGATTGGCACCGGCACCAAGGCCTTTGGTGACCCCGGTACCCAGTTGCAGGATGGTGCGCGCGCCGATGTTTTTCAGCGCCTGAGCATCGGTGTTGGCGCAGATGAACTCGACGCCTTCGATGCTGCTTTTCACCATGTGGTTGACGGCGTTGCCGCCGCCACCGCCGACACCGATCACTTTGATGACCGGGCTTTGCGGGACGTTGTCTACGAGCTCGAACATTTTCCCTCTCCTTTCAGTTCTCTAGTTGTCGCGCCTACCACTACTGCTTTGAAACTTAGAAGTTGCCCTGAACCCACCGCTTGAAGCGCTCAAGCACTGGGGCCTTCGGTTCATCGCCATAGCTGTTGCTGCTGCTGTTACCGGTCAGGGGCAAGTCTTCGGACTGCTTCTGCAGGCCGTAAGCGAGCAAGCCCACGCCGGTGGAATAGATCGGGTTGCGCACCACGTCGCTCAGCCCCCGAACGCTGTGCGGTACGCCCAGGCGTACCGGCATGTGGAAGATTTCTTCGGCCAGTTCCACGGCGCCTTCCATCTTCGCGGTGCCGCCGGTGAGGACGATGCCGGCCGGCACCAGGTCCTCGTAACCGCTGCGGCGCAGCTCGGCCTGGATCAGCGTGAAAAGCTCGTCGTAACGGGGCTCTACCACCTCGGCCAGGGCCTGGCGCGACAGTTCGCGCGGTGGGCGGTCGCCCACGCTCGGCACCTTGATGGTCTCGCCGGCGCCGGCCAGTTTGGCCAAGGCGCAGGCGTAACGGATCTTGATTTCCTCGGCGTACTGGGTGGGTGTACGCAGGGCCATGGCGATGTCGTTGGTGACCTGGTCGCCGGCAATCGGGATGACCGCAGTGTGACGGATCGCGCCTTCGGTGAAGATGGCGATGTCGGTGGTGCCGCCGCCGATGTCCACCAGGCACACACCGAGCTCTTTCTCATCGTCGGTCAGCACCGAGTAGGCCGAGGCCAGTTGCTCGAGGATGATATCGTCGATTTCCAGGCCACAACGGCGCACGCATTTCTCGATGTTCTGCGCCGCGTTGACCGCGCAAGTGACCACGTGAACCTTGGCTTCCAGGCGCACGCCAGACATGCCCAGCGGCTCGCGCACACCTTCCTGGTTATCGATCACGTAGTCCTGCGGCAGGGTGTGCAGCACGCGCTGGTCAGCCGGAATGGCCACGGCCTGGGCAGCGTCAAGCACACGCTCGAGGTCGGCAAGGCTGACCTCGCGGTCGCGAATGGCGACGATGCCGTGGGAGTTCAGGCTGCGGATATGGTTGCCGGCCACGCCGACGAACGCCGAGTGGATGCGGCAGCCAGCCATCAGCTGCGCTTCTTCCACTGCGCGCTGGATCGACTGCACGGTGGACTCGATGTTCACCACCACGCCCTTCTTCAGGCCGCGGGAAGGGTGAGTACCGATCCCGACGATCTCCAGGGTACCGTCTTCGCCAACTTCACCCACCAGCGCCACCACCTTGGAGGTGCCAATGTCCAGCCCGACGATCATTTTGCCGCTATGCGCGTTTGCCATGGTCCTGCCTCTCTCTAATTCTTCGCAACGGCGGGTTGGGCCGTCGTCGGTGCGTTCGGTTCCCGCCAACCAACGGCAAGTCCGTTGGAATAACGCAGATCAATGCGGGCGATGTAGGTGATCTGCTCTTTGAGTGTCTTGTCGTAAATGGCAATGAAACGGCGCATCTTCTCCACCAGATGATCGCGCCCCAGCAGCAGCTCGACGCCCTGCCCGGTGCTGCCCGCACCGGTGGTCAGGAACCAGCTGCCACGCTCGCGCAGCTCCAGGCGAGCGATGGAAAAGCCCAAGGGGCGCAGCATCTGGCTCAAAACCTGATACTGCTGCATGACTTGCTGCTGGGCACGCTGCGGCCCGGCCAACTGTGGCAGATGCTCGTAGTTGGCCAGCTCGCGCGGGGTGAAGGCCTGGCCCTGGTTGTTGAGCAAGGCTTCCTCACCCCAGCGTGCCACCGGCAACTGTTCTTCCAGGCGAATCACCACCTCGTCCGGCCAAACCCGGCGTACTTCGGCGTGGGCGATCCATGGCATCTGCTCGAGCTCGGCTCGCATCGCCGTGAGGTCGACGCTGAAGAAACTCGCTGCCACGTATGGCGCGATCCGCTGCTGCACCGACTGCTGACTGATGTAACTGAGGTCGCCCTGCACGTCGATCTTGGTGATCGGCCGGTCGGCGTACGGCATCAGGCGAATGGCGCCCTCGTAGGCGCCAAAGCCTGCGGCCACCAGCAACACCGGCCACAGCAGGCGCTTGAGGCCGCCCAGGCTGGGCCGCGGCAGGCGCGCCGATACGGGCTCGTCGGCCACCAGTCGGCTGGCACCACGCGGCACCGGCTTGCTACGGCCGGTAACGGGTTGCTGCTGACGTATCATTGCGCCTTGCATGGTTTGTTAACCTCGCGTCGCTACGCTGTCGGCCAGGATCGCCAGCACCAGTTGCTGGAAGTCCAGACCGGCCGCGCGGGCCGCCATGGGCACCAGGCTATGATCAGTCATGCCCGGTGCGGTGTTTACTTCGAGCAGCCAGAACCGGCCCTGCTCGTCCTGCATCACGTCCAGACGGCCCCAGCCTTCGATGCCGATGGCATCGCAGGCGCGCGCGGTCAGGTCGATAAGCTCCTGCTCCTTGGCACTGTCCAGCCCGCACGGAATGCGGTACTGGGTGTCATTGGCGATGTACTTGGCGTCGTAGTCGTAGAACACGTGCGGAGTGCCCAGGGCGATCGGCGGCAGCACCTGGCCACGCAGAACGGCAATGGTGAACTCCGGGCCGTGAATCCATTGCTCGACCAGCACCTGAGAATCGTATTTGGCGGCGTCTTGCCAGGCAGCGACCAGTTCCTGCTCGCTGTTCACCTTGGCCATGCCGATGCTAGAGCCTTCATGGGCAGGTTTGACGATCAGCGGGAAGCCCAGTTCCGTACCGGCTACAACACAATCTTCTTCGCTGGCCAGCACAGCATGACGCGGGGTCGGAATGCCCAGGCTTTGCCATACCTGCTTGGTCCGCAGCTTGTCCATGGCCAGGGCCGAGGCGAGGATGCCACTGCCGGTGTAGGGAATGCCCAGGCACTCCAGCAGGCCTTGCATGCTGCCGTCCTCACCGCCGCGGCCGTGCAGGATGATGAAGGCACGGTCGATCTTCTCGCTTTGCAGGCGGGCCAGCAGGTCATCGCCCACGTCGATGGCGACCACGTCGACACCGGCGCTGCGCAGCGCCTCGATCACGGCAGCGCCCGACTTGAGCGAGACTTCACGCTCGGCGCTCTTGCCGCCGTACAGTACAGCGACACGGCCGAACGCGTTGACGTCCAGGGTTGAATGCAGCTTCTCGTAGGCGCTGGTCATTTCGACTTCTCCTGCTTGGCGCCAGCGAACAGCGGGCTTTTCATCAATTGCGGGGCCAGGCCACCGACATCGCCGGCACCCTGGCACAGCAGGATGTCACCGGCACGCAGCAGCGGCTTGACCAGCGGTGCCAGCTCGGCGCCGCGTTCGATGTAGATCGGGTCCAGCTTGCCGCGCTGGCGGATGCTGTGGCACAGCTGACGGCTGTCGGCACCGGGTATCGGCTCTTCACCGGCCGGGTACACCTCCATCAGCAGCAGCACGTTGGCATCGCCCAGCACCTGCACGAAATCGTCGTACAGGTCACGGGTGCGGCTGTAACGGTGTGGCTGGTAGACGATGACCAGGCGACGGCTTGGCCAGCCACCGCGTACAGCCTTGATCACCGCCGCCACTTCGGTCGGGTGGTGGCCGTAGTCGTCGACCAGCATCACGCTGCCGCCTTCAACCGGCAGTTCGCCGTACACCTGGAAGCGTCGACCGACACCCTGGAAGCCCGAAAGCCCCTGCACGATGGCTTCGTCGCTGATGCCTTCGTCGGTGGCGATGGCGATGGTGGCCAGGGCATTGAGCACGTTGTGGTTACCCGGCATGTTGACCGACACTTCCAGCGGCTCACGATCACGGCGCAGCACGGTGAAGTGGGTCTGCATGCCCTTCTGGCTGACGTTGATCGCGCGGATGTCGGCCTCTTCGCTGAAACCGTAGGTCACGGTCGGGCGCTTGACCTGCGGCAGGATCTCACGCACCACCGGGTCGTCCAGGCACATCACGGCCAGGCCGTAGAACGGCAGGTTGTGCAGGAACTCGACGAAGGTTTTCTTCAGTTTGTTGAAGTCACCCTCGTAGGTGGCCATGTGGTCGGCGTCGATGTTGGTGACCACAGCAACCATCGGCTGCAGGTGCAGGAAGCTGGCGTCGCTTTCGTCGGCTTCGGCGATCAGGTAACGGCTGGTTCCCAACTGCGCATTGGTGCCGGCAGCGGTCAGGCGGCCACCGATGACGAACGTCGGGTCCAGGCCACCGGCGGCAAATACCGAGGCCAGCAGGCTGGTGGTGGTGGTTTTGCCATGGGTACCGGCAACCGCCACACCATGGCGGTAGCGCATCAGCTCAGCGAGCATTTCGGCACGCGGCACCACGGGAATGCGCCGTTCAAGCGCAGTGGCGACTTCCGGGTTGGCCGGGTTGATGGCGCTGGACACCACCAGTACATCGGCATTGGCGGCGTTTTCGGCACGGTGGCCAACGAAGATCTCGGCACCGAACGACTCCAGGCGCTGGGTAACCGGCGACACCTTGAGGTCGGAGCCGGACACTTCATAGCCCAGGTTCAGCAGCACTTCGGCAATACCGCACATGCCCACGCCGCCGATACCGACGAAGTGGATACGATGAATACGGCCCATCTTCGGCTGGGGCATGGCTTTCTGGCTTTCAACCATGGGCCACCTCCAGGCAGATATCGACCACGGTGCTGGTTGCGGAAGGTTTGGCAAGGCCCCGTGCGGTGCGTGCCATGGTGTTGAGTTTCTCGGGTTGCATCAGCACCTCGTTCAGGCGTTCAGCGAGTTGCGCTGCGCCAGTTGTCGCTTGTGGCATGAGGAAGGCGGCGCCTTCCCGAGCCAGATATTGGGCGTTATGGGTCTGGTGGTCGTCGATGGCATGGGGCAAAGGCACCAGCATCGAAGGCAGGCCGGCCGCCGCGAGCTCGCTGACGGTCAGGGCACCGGCCCGGCACACCACCAGGTCGGCCCAGCCATAGGCGTGGGCCATGTCCTTGATGAACGGCTCTACCTGAGCCTCGACACCCGCCTCTTGATAACGCTCGGCGGTGATCGGCGCGTGGTGCTTGCCGGCCTGATGGAACACCTCGGGCCGCAGGTCAGCGGGCACCTCGGACAGGGCCTTAGGCAACAATTTGTTCAATGGTTCCGCACCCAGGCTGCCACCCATGACCAACAGGCGGGCACGGCGCTCGCCCAAGGGCGCACGCTGCGGATCCATGAACAGCTCAGGGCGCACCGGATTGCCGGTGGTACGCAGCTTTTCGCCAGCTTCAAACGTGCCTGGGAAAGCCTCGCAGACACGCGCCGACAACGGCACCAGCAGGCGATTGGCGGTACCGGCGCGGGCGTTCTGTTCGTGAATCACCAGCGGCACACCGCACAGACGCGCGGCGACGCCGCCAGGGCCGGTCACATAGCCACCGAAGCCGATCACGCAGACCGGCTTGAGCTGGCCAATGATACGCCGCGCCTGGAGCACGGCCTTGACCAGGGTAAACGGTGCCTTGAGCAGCGACAGCTTGCCCTTGCCACGCAAGCCGCTGACCTGGATCAGGTGCAGCGCCAGGCCGGCCTGGGGGACCAGCTCATTCTCGATGCCACGGGGGGTGCCCAGCCAGTGCACGGTATAGCCGCGCGCCTGGAACTCACGTGCGCAGGCTAGGGCCGGGAACACATGGCCTCCGGTGCCACCCGCCATGATCAGTACGTTTTTGCCGTCAGCGGCCATGACTGGTCTCCTCGGCAAAATCGCTTTCGCTGAATTCGTGTTCCTCGCTGCCCAGGTGCGTGCGGCTTTCCCATTCGATACGCAGCAACAAGCCGACGCAGGCACAGCAGATCACCAGGGAGCTGCCCCCGTAACTGAGGAAGGGCAAGGTCAGGCCCTTGGTCGGCAGCAAGCCGACGTTCACGCCAATGTTGATCAGGAACTGGCCAATCCACAGGAACGCCAGGCCAAATGCCATGTAGGCGGCAAAGTACTGCTTGGCCTTCTCGGCCCACAGGCCGATGTAGAGGGCGCGCACGGTCACGAATACGAACAGCGCGATGGTCACCAGCGAACCGACCACGCCCAACTCCTCGGCGAGTACCGAGAACACGAAGTCGGTGTGCGCTTCAGGCAGGTAGAACTGCTTTTGCACACTGTTGCCCAGCCCTACGCCCAGCCACTCGCCGCGGCCGAAGGCGATCAATGCCTGGGTCAACTGGTAACCAGAGCCGAACTGGTCGGACCAGGGGTCGGTAAAAGTGATCAGGCGCGCCATCCGGTAGGGCTGCGCCTGCACCAGCACGAACACTGCGACCACCGCCAGCACCACCATCAGGCTGAAGCGGAACAACCCTACGCCGCCGAGGAACAGCATGGCTGCGGCAGCGCCCATCATGACCACGGTGGCACCGAAGTCCGGCTCCATCAGCAGCAGGCCGGCCATCGGCAGCAGCACGATGAACGGTTTGAAAAAGCCCATCCAGCTTTCGCGCACTTCGGTCTGCCGACGTACCAGGTAGCCGGCGAGATAAATGACCACGAAGACCTTGGCGATCTCCGAAGGCTGGACGTTGAAGAAGCTGAAGCCGATCCAGCGCATCGAGCCGTTCACTTCCCGACCGATGCCAGGCACCAGCACCAGTACCAGCAGGCCAAAGGCGCCAACCAGCATCATGAAGCCCATGCGCTGCCACGTGGCGATCGGCACCAGCAGGGTCGCACCACAGGCGACCAGGCCAATGGCCACGTAAACCAGATGGCGGAACATGTGGTACAGCGGGTTGCCTGACTGTACTGCGGCCACCTCCGACGACGCCGAGGTGATCATCACCAGGCCCAGGCCGAGTAGCGCCAGGCAGCCGGCCAGGAAGGCGAAGTCGAGGTCGATGCCACGGCCGCTGATAAGCGGCGACGGGTACGGCTTGAGGATGCCGAAGATCATGCCAGCCCTCCCGCCGCCTGGGCGAACAGCCGCCCGCGTTCTTCAAAGTTCTTGAACATGTCGAGGCTGGCGCACGCCGGCGACAGCAACACGGCGTCACCCGGCAGAGCCAGCTCGGCGCATTGCTGCACGGCCTCGTCCAGCGTCTTGACCCGCACCAGCGGCACGGCATCACCTAGCACCTCGGCCAGGCGTTCGGCATCACGGCCGAGCAACACAACGGCGCGGCAAAAACGTGCCACCGGCTCACGCAGGGCGGCAAAATCGGCACCCTTGCCGTCGCCGCCGGCGATCAGCACCAGCTTGCCGTCGATATCCGCGCCCAGGCCTTCGATGGCGGCCAGGGCAGCACCGACGTTGGTCGCCTTGGAATCGTCGTACCAGCTCACACCGTTGCGCGCACGCACCCATTGGCAACGATGGGCCAGGCCGCCGAATTCGCGCAGGGCTTCGAGCATCGGCTCGAACGGCAGACCGGCGGCATGCCCGAGGGCCAGGGCCGCCAGGGCGTTGCTCTGGTTGTGGGCACCCCGAATTTTCAGGTCACGGACCGGCATCAGTGCCTGGAACTCGAAAGCCAGGTACTTCTCGCCCTCGACTTCACGCAAGCCGAAGGCCTTGAAGTCCGGCTGATTCAGGCCAAAGCTCCAGCACGGGCGATTTTCGACCGGCAACGGCCGGCTCAGGGCATCCTGGCGGTTCACCACCACTTGGCGGGCGCCACGGAATATCCGGTGCTTGGCCAGGTGATAGGCCGGCAGGCCGCTGTAGCGGTCCATGTGGTCTTCGCTGATATTCAGCACGGTGGCAACTTCGGCATTGAGCTGGTCGGTGGTTTCCAGCTGGAAGCTCGACAGCTCCATGACATACAGCTCGACATCATCACTGAGCAGGTCCAGGGCCGGTGTACCCAGGTTGCCGCCGACGGCCACGCGCTTGCCGGCCTTGGCGGCCATCTCGCCGACCAGGGTGGTTACCGTGCTTTTCGCATTGGAGCCACTGATCGCCACGATCGGCGCCTTGGCATGGCGGGCGAACAGTTCGATGTCACCGGACAGCTTCACGCCACGCGCAGCCGCCTGCTGCAGGGCCGGCGTGGCCAGTGCCAGGCCTGGGCTCACGTACAACTCGTTGGCGCGGCACAGGAAGTCCACGTCCAGTTCACCACAGCGTACTTCCACCTGCGGGTAATCACGGCGCAGGGTGTCCAGTTCCGGCGGTTGCTCGCGGGTGTCGGCGACCGCAAAGGCAATGCCCTGGTTCGCCAGGAAGCGAACCAGGGACATGCCGCTCTTGCCGAGGCCGACAACGATGCGGAATTGGTCGGAAGCGATCAGTGACACGCTCGTCTACCTCAGTTTCAGGGTTGCAAGGCCGATCAGCACCAGAATCACGGTGATGATCCAGAAACGGACAATCACCCGTGGTTCAGGCCAACCCTTGAGTTCAAAGTGGTGGTGGATCGGTGCCATGCGGAACACGCGCTTGCCGGTCAGCTTGAAGGAAGCCACCTGGATCACCACCGACAGGGTTTCCATCACGAAGATGCCGCCCATGATGAACAGCACGATTTCCTGGCGCACGATCACGGCGATGGTGCCCAGTGCAGCGCCCAGCGCCAGCGCGCCGACGTCACCCATGAACACCTGGGCCGGATAGGTGTTGAACCACAAAAAGCCCAGGCCGGCGCCGATCAGCGCGCCGCAGAACACGATGAGCTCACCTGAACCCGGCACATAAGGAATGAGCAAGTACTCAGCGAACTTCACGTTACCCGACAGGTAGCAGAAGATGCCCAGCGCACCGCCAACCATCACTGTCGGCATGATCGCCAGGCCATCAAGGCCATCGGTCAGGTTGACCGCATTGCTCGAGCCGACGATGACGAAGTAGGTGAGGACGACGAAGCCGATGCCCAGCGGGATGGTGACGTCCTTGAGGAACGGCACGATCAGGGTGGTTTCGACTGTGGTCGGGGCCGTCTGATACAGGAAGATCGCCGCCGTCAGGCCGAACACCGACTGCCAGAAGTACTTCCAGCGGCTAGGCAGGCCGCGCGAGTTCTTTTCGATCACCTTGCGGTAGTCGTCGACCCATCCGATGGCGCCGAACAGCAGCGTGACGATCAGTACCGTCCACACATAGCGGTTCGACAGGTCGGCCCACAGCAGGGTGCTGATGCCGATGGCGGACAGGATCAAGGCACCACCCATGGTTGGCGTGCCGGATTTGGACAAGTGCGATTGCGGGCCGTCATTACGGACGGCCTGACCGATCTGGCGGATCTGCAGGGTACGGATCATCCACGGGCCCAGCCACAGCGCCAGCGACAACGCGGTCAGTACGCCAAGGATCCCGCGCAGGGACAGGTACTGGAAGACCGCGAAGCCTTTGTGGAACTGTTGCAGATACTCAGCCAACAGCAGCAGCATTAATGTTTCTCCCCGCTGGCACCGCACAATGCAGCCACGACGTTTTCCATCGCAGCGCTGCGCGAGCCCTTGATCAAGATAGTGGTGTTGCTGGCAGTTTCGGCACGAACGGCCTCGATCAGCTCAGCTTGAGTTGCGAAATGACGGCCATTGGCGCCGAACGCCTTGACCGCATGTGTCATGTTGGTACCCACTGCATACAGGGCATCGACCTTACCGCGCGCGTAATCGCCCACCTGACGGTGGCCTTCTTCGGCCCACTGCCCCAGCTCGCCGATATCCCCCAGCACCAGAACGGTGCGACCGGAAAAGCCGGCGAGTATATCAATGGCCGCGCACATCGAGGTGGGATTTGCGTTGTAACTGTCATCGATCACGCGCACGCCATTCGGGGCGATTTGCGCCACGGTACGGCCCTTGACCGGCTGCATGGCGTTCAGGCCGGCGGCAATGCCGCTCAGGCTCAGACCAACGGCATGGGCGGCGGCGGCGGCGGCCAAGGCGTTGCTGACGTTATGCTCACCGAGCACATTGAGCTGCACGGCCACCGATGCGCCGGCGCCATGCAGTGTGAACGACGGGCAACCCCGCGCGTCGCGCCCGATGTCGGTGGCATGGAAGTCGGCGCGGGCGTCGCTGCGGGCAAAGCTGATGACCTTGTGCGCACCCGCACGCGCCTTCCAGATGGCAAAGGCCTTGTCGTCCAGGTTGAGGATGGCCGTGCCACCCTCGCCCAGCCCTTCGAGAATCTCGCCCTTGGCTTCAACGATCTTCTCTGGCCCGCCGAACTCGCCGACGTGGGCAGTACCTGCGTTGTTGATGATGACCACCTGTGGCTGGGTGAGGCCCACGGTGTAGCGGATCTCGCCAATGCGCGAAGCGCCCAGCTCAATGACGGCGGCGCTGTGCTGCGGGGCAATTTCCAGCAGGGTCAGCGGTGCACCCAGGTCGTTGTTCAGGTTGCCACGGGTGGCATGAACAGGGCCACGGGTACGCAGGATGCAGGCAAGCATCTCTTTGACCGTGGTCTTGCCGCTGGAGCCGGTGATCGCTACCACAGGTTTGTCGTAGCCGGCACGGTTCAGCGCACCAAGCTGGCCGAGGGCCAGACGACTGTCGGCAACCACCAGTTGCGGCAGGTCGACATCGGCCACTTCACGCTCCACCAGCGCTGCCACAGCCCCCTTGGCCTGCACATCGGCCAGGTAGTCGTGGCCATCGAAACGCGGCCCCGCCAGGGCGACGAACAACTGCCCGGCGCCGACGCTGCGGCTGTCGATGCTGACACCGCTGAAGCTGGCGTCTGCGCCGACCAGGCGAGCGCTCAGTGCTGCGGTCAGCTGGCTGAGTGTCATGGGCTCAAGCATGTGGAGCCTCCCAGGCTGCAAGTGCCTTTTCGGCTTCGACCAGGTCGGAGAAGTCATGGCGCTGGCCATTGATTTCCTGGTAATCCTCGTGCCCCTTGCCGGCCAGGACGATGACGTCCGAGGCGGCAGCAGAAGCGATCAGGTGTGCAATGGCCTCGCCACGGCCAGCGATGAACTCGACCTCGGCGGGCCGGGCAAAACCAGGGCGAATGTCGTTGAAGATGGCCTGCGGGTCTTCGGTACGGGGGTTATCGTCAGTGACCAGTACACGGTCAGCCAGGCGCTCGGCCACCTCGGCCATCAGCGGACGCTTGCCACGATCGCGATCGCCGCCACAACCGAACAGGCACAGCAACTGGCCGTGGGCGTGCGGGCGCAGGGCCTGGAGTACTTTTTCCAGGGCGTCAGGAGTGTGCGCGTAGTCGACCACAACCAGCGGCTTCTCACCACCGCCAAGGCGCTGCATGCGGCCCACCGGGCCCTGCAATTGCGGGGTGACCTTGAGGATTTCATCCAGCGAATAATCCAGAGCCATCAGAGTGGCCACGGCCGCGAGCATGTTGCTCAAGTTGAAGCGGCCCAGCAGCTGGCTGCGCAAGGTGCGCTCACCCTGGGCAGTGACGATGATGGCGCGTACGCCATCGTCGTCGAATTTGGCTTCACGGCAATACAAGGAAGCGTCGGAGTTTTCCAGGCTATAGCTGAGCAAACGGGTCTCGATATGATCGACACTCGGACGACGGGCAAAATCAGCCGCCAGGCGACGCCCGAATCCGTCATCCAGGTTGACCACCTGGCAACGCAGGCCAGGCCAGGCGAAAAGCTTGGCCTTCGCGGCCTCATAGGCCTCCATGCTGCCGTGATAGTCCAGATGATCACGGGACAGGTTGGTCATCACCGCGATATCGAATTCCAGCGCAGCAACACGACCCTGTTCCAGGGCGTGCGAGGATACTTCCATCGCCACAGCCTTGGCGCCGGCCTTTTTCAGATCATAAAGGGTCGACTGCACCGCAATCGGGTCTGGCGTGGTCAACCGACCGCTCTGCAACTCACCATGAAACCCGGTACCCAGGGTGCCGATCAGGCCGCACCGCTGGCCAAGTGCATCGAGCGCCTGGGCCACCAGCTGAGTGACGCTGGTCTTGCCGTTGGTGCCGGTAACCCCGACCAGGTTCAGCTGACGGCTCGGCTCGCCATAGAAGCGGCCGGCAATATCCGACAGCTGGGCGATCAGGCCTTTGACCGGGATCAGCGGCACATCGGTGATCGGTAGCACATGGGTGCCCTGCTGTTCGTAAGCGACTGCGGCGGCACCACGGGCCAGCGCGTCGCTGATATGGTCACGGCCATCGACCTTGGCCCCCGGCACGGCCAGGAACAGGTCACCTGCGCGCACAGCACGGCTGTCCAGGGTCAGCTCACGGATCAGCGGGTCGCGACTGGCGTGGGCGAAAAGCTTGCTCAATGGCATTGTCATCATCCACGCCCTCCCTTGGCGGGTACTGCATTGACTTGTTGCGGGTCGGCAGGCGGTGGCAGGTTGTCTGGCGGCACATTCATCAGCCGCAGGGTGCCCGACATGACGTTGCTGAACACCGGCGCCGATACCAGACCACCGAAATAACCGCCTTTCCTCGGCTCGTCGATGACCACGACAATGGCGTAACGCGGGTCGCTCATCGGGCCGAAGCCGGCGAACAGCGAGCGGTAGGCGTTTTCGGTGTAGCCCTTGGCGCCAACTGTGGCTTTACGTGCGGTACCGGACTTGCCGGCCACGTGATAGAACGGCACCTGGGCACGGAATACCCCGCGCGGCGCCTCGATCACTTGCTGCAACATGCCTTGCACGGTCTCGGCGGTGTCCTTTGGAATGGCCTGGACTGCCTCGGGCGCCTTGTCGACCTTGAGGATCGACAGCGGCACCATCTTGCCGTCGTTGGCCAGCGCCGCGTAGGCATGCACCAGCTGCAGGGCGGTAACCGAGACGCCGTAGCCATAGGACAAGGTCGCGGTTTCGGCCTTGCGCCACTCGCGATGGTTGGGCAGGTTGCCAACGCGCTCCCCCGGGAACCCAAGGCCGGTGTACTGGCCAAGGCCGACCTGGGACATGACCCGGTAGATGGCTTCGCCGCCGATATCGAAGGCGATCTTGCTCATGCCGACGTTACTGGAGTTGATCAGGATGCCGGTCAGGTCGAGGATCGGCCCCTCGCTCCTGGACACGTCCTTGATGGTGTAGCGGCCGATCTGCAAGCTGCCCGGGTACACCTCGACCTTGTCGGTGGGCTTCCAGCGCCCACTCTCCAATGCGGCGCTCATGGAGATCGGTTTGACCGTGGAGCCTGGCTCGAACACGTCAATGATCGCCCGGTTACGCATCGCCGCCGGGAACATGGTGCGACGGTTGTTCGGGTTGTAGGTCGGCTGGTTGACCATCGCCAGGACCTCACCGGTCTTGACATCCATGATCACCAGGCTGCCTGCCTTGGCGTCCTGTTCGGCGATTGCGTTACGCAGTTCGCGAGTGGCCAGGTATTGCAGGCGCAGGTCGATGGACAACGCCAAGGTCTTGCCGGCCTTGGCGTTCTTGGTTACCTGAATGTCCTTGATCAAGCGGCCGCGCCGGTCCTTGATCACTTGCCGCTTGCCGGGCACCCCGGCCAGCCATTCATCGTAGGCCAGTTCCACCCCTTCGCGGCCATGGTCATCCAGGTCGGTGAAACCGACCATGTGCGCGGTGACATCACCGGCGGGATAGAAGCGGCGGAATTCTTCAAGGCCGTATACACCCGGCACTTTCAGGTCGAGCACATGCTGCCCCTGCTCCGGGGTCAGGCCGCGGACCAGGTAGATGAATTCTTTGCTGGCCTGCTGGGTCAGGCGCTCGCTCAGCTGTTGGGCGTTTTGCCCCAGTGCTGCGGCCAGTTGCGGCCAGCGCTCCTTGGAGGCTTGCATTTCCTTGGGGTTGGCCCACAAGGTGGTGACAGGCGTACTGACGGCCAGAGGCTCACCATTGCGATCGGTAATCAGACCACGGTGTGCCGGAATAGGGATATGACGCAGGCTGCGGGCATCACCCTGGCCCTTGAGGAAGTCACGGTCGACCACCTGCAGGTCGATGATGCGCCAGCAGATGGCACCGACCATCAACGCCAGCAAGCCGATCACCACGCGGAAGCGCCAGGGGTAGAGCGCGCCTTCGAGCTTCATCATGGCGCCACCATCCGTACTTCGTCGGCGGCAGGCACGTGCATCTTCAGCTGCTCGGAAGCCAGGTTCTCGATGCGGCTGGCAGCGGTCCAGGTGCTTTGTTCGAGGATCAGCCGGCCCCACTCGGCCTGGGCCTTGTCGCGCTCATTCAACTCGCCGTACAGGGTGTTGAGCAACTGGCGATTCCAGTGGGCGCTGTACGATACGGCAATGGCCGAAACAAGCACGCCAACGAACAGCAGAAGCATCAGGAAGCTTCCGCCTGGCAAAGGTTTGGCGAATAGCCGGCTCACCGAAGCTTCTCCGCCACCCGCATCACGGCGCTGCGCGACCGCGGGTTGGCCTTGAGCTCGGCTTCGGAAGCAAACTGGGCCTTGCCGATCAGACGGATTTTCGGCTCGAAGACCTTGTGCTGAACCGGCAGGTTGCGCGGCAGGTTATCCGCTTCACCCTTGACCAGTTTGCGCATGAACAGCTTGACGATACGGTCTTCCAGCGAGTGGAAGCTGATCACCGCCAGGCGGCCGCCGACTTCCAGCGCATCGAGTGCGGCCTCAAGGCCGGCCTCAAGGTCGCCCAACTCGTTGTTGACGTGAATGCGCAGGCCCTGGAAGGCACGGGTAGCCGGATTTTTACCTTTTTCCCAGGCAGGGTTGGCGACCTTGAGCACTTCGGCCAGGTCCGCAGTACGCGTGAACGGCTGCTTTTCGCGGCGCTCTACCACGGCACGCGCCATGCGCCCGGCAAAACGCTCCTCGCCGTACTCTTTGAAAACGCGGGCAATTTCCTCAACCGGCGCGGTGGCGATGAACTCGGCAGCACTGATGCCCTGGTCGGGGTTCATGCGCATGTCCAGCGGGCCGTCATTGAGGAAACTGAAACCGCGCTCGGGGTCGTCCAGCTGGGGCGAGGACACGCCCAGATCAAGCAGGATACCGCTGACCTTGCCAGCCAGCCCGCGCTCGGCCACTTCCGCGCCCAGTTCGGCAAAACTGCGCTGCACAATGACAAAGCGGCCGTCTTCGGCCGCCAGCGCTTGCCCCGTGGCAATCGCTTGAGGATCTTTGTCGAAGCCCAGCAGCCGCCCTTGCGGCCCGAGCTTGCTGAGGATCAGACGGCTGTGCCCGCCGCGGCCGAAGGTGCCGTCGAGATAGCAACCGTCGGCGCGCAGGGCCAATGCCTCGACAGCTTCGTCGAGCAGGACGGTGATGTGGTTGAAGCCGCTATCTATGGTCACAGGATCAGGTCACGTAAATCGTCGGGCATGGCGCCCGGTTGTTGGATAGCTGCAAGGTCGGCTGCCGAAACTGCGTTCCAGGCATCCTCATCCCACAGCTGGAATTTGTTCAACTGCCCCACCAGCATCGCCTTCTTGTCCAGCTTGGCGTACTCCCGCAGGCGGGGCGGTACCAGGAAACGGCCACTGCCGTCGAGCTCCAGGTCCACCGCATTACCGATCAGCAAACGCTGCAGGCGGCGGTTTTCCTCACGCAACGACGGCAAGGCACGCAACTTGGCTTCAATCTGCTCCCACTCATCGAGGGGATAAACACACAAGCAGGGATCGACGGCGTCGATGGTCACGATCAACTGACCATTGCAACGCGAATCGAGCTCGTCACGGTACCGGCTCGGCATGGCGAGACGGCCCTTTGCATCGAGGCTGACGGCGTTGGCTCCGCGGAACACGGCTGCGATTCCCCACAATGGTAGCTTTTTTGTGCCAGAAAACCCACTTCATCCCACTTTCTGCCACTTGCGCACACTATAGGAATCCGTCCGCCGCACCGTCAAGGCGCGTTCATAGGGAAAACCCTTACAGGACCGAGATTTAGCTCAATAAAGGAAGAAGGAAGGAGTACTGGGGGCAAAAAAAATCGTGAAAAATCAAACCCGCTCAAACGGATACCGTTTGAACTTAAAGTAATTTATTAAGAGTAAGATCTTTTCGGTATTACAAACGCGCTCTGCTATCGATCGAGCAGAAGGGAGGAGAGGTGGAGAGTCGATCTGTAAGCCGGGTTTTGTCGAGGACAGTCATTCCTCTACGACGGCCATCACTGGACGCCTCTAGCAACCTACCCGGTTCCGACGCGGGCCACGCCTGATGGAACCCTATTTGGTCTTGCTCCGAGTGGGGTTTACCTAGCCACGAACTGTTGCCAGACGTGCGGTGCGCTCTTACCGCACCTTTTCACCCTTACCGGCACCGAAGTGCTTAGGCGGTTATTTTCTGTGGCACTTTCCGTAGGCTCGCGCCTCCCAGGCGTTACCTGGCACTCTGCCCTATGGAGCCCGGACTTTCCTCCCCCCGCCGTTACGCAACAAAAGTTGCGGAACAAAAGCAGGCAGCGACTGTCCGATCGACTCTCCGGCGCCAAGGTTAACGGCAGCTGCGCTCAAGAACAAGCAATACCGCAACTATATCAAATTGCCACTACTGCGGTTTCTGCTTTTCCAGTGCCGCCTGATACAACAGGTTCTTGCGCACACCGGTGATCTCGGCCGCCAAGGCCGCCGCACGCTTGAGCGGCAACTCGGCCAGCAGCAGGTCCAGCACACGCTGCGCTTGAACACTGATCGCCGCCTCACCTTCCGGCGCACTCCAGCCACCGACCAACACCACGCACTCGCCGCGCTGCTGGTTACTGTCACCCGCCACGAACTCGCACAACTCTGCGAGCGGCAGCCCTTTGAGGGTCTCGAAGGTTTTGGTCAGCTCACGTGCGAGCAACGCCGGGCGCTCGGCACCGAACACCAGCTTCATATCCTCCAGACACTCAAGAATACGATGAGGCGCTTCGTAGAAAATCAACGTGCGCGGCTCCTCCTTCACCTGCTCGAGCCGGCCACGGCGACCGGCGCTTTTGGCGGGGAGGAAACCTTCGAAAATGAACCGATCGGAGGGCAGCCCGGCCGCCGAAAGCGCGGCGATCAGCGCGCAGGCGCCAGGCACAGGCACCACATCGACACCTGCGGCTCGCGCCTGACGCACCAGGTGGTAGCCAGGATCGGAAATCAACGGTGTACCGGCATCGGAAACCAACGCCACATCCTCACCGGCCAACAGCTTGGTGATGAATCGCCCGCCTTCGTCCCGCTCATTGTGCTCGTGACAGGCTGCCAGCGGCGTATCGATGCCGAAATGCTGCAGCAGGCGGATCGAGTGCCGGGTGTCCTCGGCGGCGATCAAGGCGACGTTGGCCAGCACCTTCAATGCCCTGGCGCTCATGTCGTCGAGGTTGCCAATGGGGGTTGCGACCACATACAGCGTCCCCACGGTGGATTTCGAAGCCCCTGCCACATCAGTCACTGCGCACACCTGCCTTTCGGATCAAAGGCGCCATTGTAGCCCGAGCGCCGGTAACAGGGCGCAAAGAACTTCACCTGCGGCCACGTCAAGTACACCTATAGTGAAGGTTCCCGTTCAGCAACATCGCGCCCCGGCCAACGCTTGGGTACAATTGCCGGCCAACTTGATCGAGTAACAGGACCTTTACATGATCGCTTGCCTGCGGCTGCTCACAGCCCTCTGCCTCGCTGCCCTGCTGGCAGCCTGCGCCAGCTCGCCCTCATCCAGCCTCGGAGAGCTGCCACGCACGCCGGACGCCAGCATCGAGCAACTGCTCGAAAAAGCGGCGGCCAGCACGTCTGCCGAAGATGCCGCCCTGCTGCGCCTGAGCGCTGCCGACCTGGCTTACAAGCAGAAGGATTACCCGCGCGCCGCACGCATCCTCGAGCAGGTCCCCATGGATACGCTCAAGCCCGCCCAACAAATCTTCGCCGCCACACTTGGCGCCGAACTGGCCATGAGCCGCAACCAGCCCAAAGCCGCCCTCAGCGCCCTCTCGCACAGCAGCCTGCAGCACCTCGCCCAACTGCCGGCAGAGCAGCAGGTGCGCACCTATGGCGTCCACGCCGCCGCCCTTGAAGCCGACGGCCAGGCCCTGGCCGCTGCACAACAGCGCGTAATGCTGGGCCCACTGCTCAGCGGCCAGGCTGCCAGCGCCAACAATGACGCGATCTGGGCCCTGGTCGCCTCGCTGCCGGCAGAGCAACTGCAGCAGCCCGCCGGCGACCAGACCCTGGCCGGCTGGACCAGCCTGGCCCTGGCCGTGAAAAGCGCCGGCACCCTGGAGCAGCAACAGGCCGCCATCGAAACCTGGCGCAAGCAGCACCCCGACCACCCCGCGGCACAGCAGCTGCCATCGGCTCTGGTCAAGCTCAAGGAACTGGCAAGCCAGCCGCTGACCAAGATCGGTCTGCTGCTGCCCCAGGAAGGCCCGCTTGCCGGTGTCGCCCGCGCCCTGCGTGACGGCTTCATGGCCGCGCACTTCCAGGCCCAGCAGGCTGGCCAGCAAGCGCCGGCCGTACAGGTGTACGACAGCTCACGCATCGGCTCGCTGGACGAGTTCTATCGTCAGGCCCAGGCCGATGGCGTGCAACTGGTAGTCGGCCCCCTGGAAAAAGCGCTGGTAAAGAAACTGGCCGCCAATGCGCAGCTGCCCATCACGACCCTCGCCCTGAATTACGCCGACGCCGGCCAGAACGCCCCACCACAACTGTTCCAGTTCGGCCTGGCGGCTGAAGACGAAGCCCGCGAAGTCTCGCGCCGCGCCCGCGCCGACGGCATGGTTCGCGCAGTGGCCCTGGTGCCGAGCGGTGAATGGGGCGAACGCGTGCTTGCCGCGTTCCGCCAGGACTGGGAAGGCAATGGCGGCACCATCATCGCCGCCGAGCGCATCGCCCAGCCGGTCGCCCTGGCCCAGCAGATCGCCAACCTGTTCCAGCTGCGCCAGAGCGAAGGCCGCGCACAGAGCCTGCAAAGCACCGTGGGCGGCACCATTGCCGCGCAGCCATCGCGCCGCCAGGACATCGACTTCATCTTCCTGGCCTCGACCCCGCAACAGGCGCAGCAGATCAAACCGACCCTGAACTTCCAGTACGCTGGCGACGTTCCGGTCTACGCCACCTCGAACCTTTACAGCGCCAGCGGTGACGTCAACCAGTACAAAGACATGAACGGCATTCGCTTCTGCGAAACCCCGTGGCTGCTCGACACCACCAACAGCCTGCGCCAGCAGGTGGTTCAGCAGTGGCCACAAGCCGCTGGCAGCCTCGGCCGCCTGTATGCAATGGGTGTAGATGCCTATAGCCTGGCGCCACGCCTGGGCCAGCTCAAAGCACTGCCGGACAACCGTGTACAAGGCCTTTCCGGCAGCCTGAGCATGAGCGCCAGCCAGCGCATCGAGCGCCAGCTGCCATGGGCTGAATTCTCTGGCGGCCAGGTCAAGCGCCTGCCCGATACCATCCGCTGATGCCCCAAGCATCGCCAACCAGCGCCGGCCAGGCCGCAGAAAACCAGGCCCTTGAGTTTCTTCAAGGGCAAGGCCTGCAACTGCTGACGCGCAATTGGCGATGCAAAGGCGGCGAGCTTGATCTGGTCATGCTCGACACCGATACAGTAGTATTCGTCGAAGTCCGCTATCGGTTGCACGCGGGCTTCGGTGGCGCCCTGGGCAGTATCGACGGGCGCAAGCAGAAGCGACTGGTGCATGCCGCCAGCCTTTTTCTGCTGAAGGAGTCTTGCTGGGCCAACCACCCTTGCCGCTTCGATGTTGTCGCCTTGCAGGGTAGCCACCATGCAGGCAGGCCGCTTCAATGGCTGAAAAACGCCTTCGAATGCTGAACCCACTCCCCTATTTTTGCTCTATGTTTCGCGGGCTGGTCCCTGTTGCGCGTAGCAAAGGCCACCGCCCCACTTAAGGTCACCAGATGGACATGCAATCCCGAATTCGCCGGCTGTTCCAGGCCAGCATCGATACCAAGCAACAGGCAATGGACATCCTGGCACCGCACATCGAGCAGGCCAGCCTGGTCATGGTCAATGCGCTGCTCAACGAGGGCAAGATGCTCGCCTGCGGCAACGGCGGCTCGGCCGGCGACGCCCAGCATTTCTCTTCGGAGCTGCTCAACCGCTTTGAGCGCGAGCGTCCGAGCCTGCCGGCAATCGCTTTGACCACCGACAGCTCGACACTGACCTCGATTGCCAACGACTACAGCTACAACGAAATCTTTTCCAAGCAGATTCGCGCCTTGGGCCAGCCCGGCGACGTCCTGCTGGCGATTTCGACCAGCGGCAACTCGGCAAACGTGATTCAAGCGATCCAGGCGGCACATGATCGCGAAATGATTGTCGTAGCATTGACCGGGCGTGACGGTGGCGGCATGGCTTCGCTGCTGTTGCCCGAGGACGTGGAGATCCGCGTACCCTCGACGGTCACTGCACGCATCCAGGAAGTCCACCTGCTGGCGATCCACTGCCTGTGTGATCTGATCGACAGCCAACTGTTCGGGAGTGAAGAATGATCCCCAAGCGCCTCGGCCTGATGGCCCTGACCCTGTGCCTGAGCGTCACCGGCTGCAGCTCGGTACTGACCTCGACCCGCAATTCGCCGATCGAGGATGATCGCGGCACTCGCACCATCGGCAGCAAGATCGACGACTCGTTGATCGAAACCAAGGCCGCTGTAAACATCTCCAAGGCCAACCCTGATCTGGACAAGGGTTCGCACATTGTCGTCAGTAGCTACAACGGCATTGTCCTGCTCGCCGGCCAAACCCCGCGCGCCGACCTGAAGAGCCTGGCCGAGCAGACTGCCAGCCAGGTGCAGCGGGTCAAGCGGGTGCATAACGAGCTGCAGGTGATGCAACCCTCCTCCATCCTTGCGCGCAATAACGACGCCTGGCTGACCACCAAGATCAAGACCCAGATGCTCACCGACAATGCCGTGCCCAGCTCACGCATCAAGGTCATCACCGAGAACGGTATCGTCTACCTGCTAGGCCTGGTTACCCAGCAGGAAGCCAACTCCGCCACTGCCGTGGTACAGGGCGTGTCGGGCGTGCAAAAGATCGTCAAGCTGTTCGAGTACATCGACTGATACGCTTGCCTGCACCGGCCCTCGCATACCGGCACAGGCATCCTAATGGCTCCACCTTCAGAACTTCAGGAAACACCGCATGAAAAAGCTTCTGCTGCCCGCCCTGTTGATCGGCGCCTTCGCCACCCTGGCCGGCTGCTCCACCCCTAGCCTGATCACCCTGAACGACGGTCGCGAATTCCAGACTGTTGACGAACCACAGTTTGATCAGGACTCCGGCTTCTACGAGTTCCAGCAGCTCGACGGCAAACAGACCCGCGTTAACCGTGACCAGATTCGCACCATCAGCGACCTGTAACCACCACCGTGCTGCAAAGAAAAAGGCGACCCAACCGGATCGCCTTTTTTGTTACTTGACCACCTTCAGGCTCGGCCGACCACTCGGGCGCGGCGGCTGCCCCCCACCTTCCGGCGGGCCATCATCATCCGGCTCGACACCCTCGTCTTCCAGCTCTTCACCCTCCATCAACGGAGGCTCCAGCTCGAAGACCATGCCTTGGCCGTTCTCCCGGGCATAAATGCCCAGAATCGCGCCGACCGGCACGAACAACGAGTGGGCAACGCCACCGAAGCGCCCCTCGAAGCTCACCGCGTCGTTGTCCATGTGCAGGCTGCGCACGGCACTTGGGGAAATGTTCAGGACGATCTGGCCGTCACTGGCGAAACCTTGCGGCACCTGGACTGCCGGATATTCGGCATTGACCAGCATATGGGGCGTGCAATCGTTGTCGACGATCCACTCGTACAGTGCTCGAACCAGATAGGGGCGACTGGAGTTCATCAACGGCTCCTTAAAGCTTGCGCATTTCACGTTCAACGGAGGACAGGCTCGCCAGGAAAGGCTCACGGGCGAACTGCCGCTCCATATAATCCAGCAGCGGCTTTGCTTGCCGCGGCAATTCGATACCCAGTACCGGCAAACGCCAGAGTATGGGCAATAGACAACAATCGACCAGGCTTTGCTCATCGCTCATGAAACAAGCGAACTCGTTGAACAATGGCGAGACGCCCGTCAGGCTCTCACGCAGTGCCTTGCGCGCCTCGGCACGAGCGGCATCACTGCTGCGCGAATCGAGCACGGTATCGGCCAGCGCGCACCAGTCACGCTGAATGCGATGCATCAACAAGCGGCTGTTACCACGCGCCACCGGATACACCGGCATCAGGGGCGGATGCGGATAACGCTCCTCGAGGTATTCCATCACCACGGTCGATTCATACAACGCAAGATCGCGGTCGACCAGGGTCGGCACGCTGCCGTAAGGGTTCACTTCACCCAGCTTGGGTGGCAGACGACCGGGATCGACGTCGATGATCTGCACGCTGACACCTTTCTCGGCGAGAACCAGGCGTACCCGATGAGAATAATGGTCAGCGGGGTCGGAATAGCAGGCTAACCTGATGGTCGCGCCCATGTAGCGCCTCCTCGCATGGGGATGCTTGTGAAACTGCAAATGCAAACGCGCCCTGGAGGCCCCTTCGCATACACGAGGGAGCGCCCAGGGCGCGTTCAACTACCAGAAACTACTGCGTGATCAGTGCACGTCCTTCCAGTATTCGCGCTTGAGCAAGTAGGCGAACACGAAGAAGAAGGCCAGGTACAGCAACACATACGTGCCGATGCGCTGGCTTTCCAGTTTGACCGGGTTGGCCGAATAGGCCAGGAAGGTCACCAGGTTCTTGACCTTCTCGTCGAACTGCTCAGGCGTCAGGGTACCGGAATTCGGCGTGATGGTCAGCTGGTCACACGCTTCATGGGTCAAAGGGCTGCCGGTCAAGGGGTCGAATTGCTTCTTGCCATCGACCACCATCTGCACCTGCTTGCACCCGATCACCTGATTGCCCTGCAGCCCGACCAGCACATTGGGCATACCGACATTCGGGAACACCTTGTTGTTAACCCCGTAAGGTCGCGACTTGTCCTCATAGAAGCTGCGCAGGTAGGTGTACAGCCAGTCGGTACCACGCACCCGGGCAACCAGGGTAAGGTCCGGTGGCGCAGCACCGAACCAGGTCTTGGCGTCATCGGGCTTCATGCCGATGTTCATGTGGTCGCCGATCTTGGCACCCGTGAACACCAGCTTCTCCAGCATCAACTCATGGGGTATTCCCAAGTCATCGGCTACGCGCTCGTAACGCTGGAACTTGGCACTGTGGCAACCCATGCAATAGTTGGCGAAAGTCCGTGCGCCATCCTGCATCGCAGCCTTGTCCGTCAGGTCGACATCGACTTTGTCCAGCTCCAGCCCCGGTCCGGCAGCAAAGGAAAAGGCAGGCATCACTGCCAGCAAAAATACTGCAATCAACTTTTTCATCAGCCAGTCACCCTTTCCGGAACCGGTTTGGTCTTCTCAAGCCTTGTGTAGAACGGCATCAGCAGGAAGTAGGCGAAGTACAGCACGGTGCACACCTGCGACAGCAGCGTGCGACCTGGCGTAGGTGCCAGCACCCCCAAAATGCCGAGGATGACGAAGGAAATGCAGAACACCAGCAGGAAGACCTTGCTGATCCAGCCCTTGTAGCGCATGGAGCGTACCGGGCTTCGATCGAGCCAAGGCAATACGAACAGCACGGCGATCGCCGCCCCCATGGCGATTACGCCCATAAGCTTGTCGGGCACCGCACGCAGAATCGCGTAGAACGGCGTGAAGTACCAGACCGGCGCAATATGCTCAGGCGTCTTGAACGCATTGGCCTGTTCGAAGTTGGGTTTTTCCAGGAAGTAACCGCCCATTTCCGGGAAGAAGAACACTACCGCACAGAACACGAACAGGAATACCACCACGCCGACAATGTCCTTGACGGTGTAGTAAGGGTGGAACGGAATACCATCCAGCGGGATACCGTTTTCGTCCTTTTTCTTCTTGATATCGACCCCGTCCGGGTTGTTCGAACCCACCTCGTGCAGGGCCAGAATGTGCAACACGACCAGCCCGAGAATGACGATCGGCAGGGCCACGACGTGCAGCGCGAAGAAGCGGTTCAGGGTAATGCCGGAAATAAGGTAGTCACCACGAATCCACTGGGTGAGATCGTCGCCGATCACCGGAATGGCACCGAACAGCGAGATGATCACCTGCGCCCCCCAGTAAGACATCTGACCCCACGGCAGCAGATAGCCCATGAAGGCCTCGGCCATCAGCGCCAGGTAGATCAGCATGCCGAACAGCCAGACCAGTTCACGTGGCTTCTGATAGGAGCCATAGAGCAGGCCGCGGAACATGTGCAGGTAGACCACGACAAAGAACGCCGAAGCACCGGTGGAGTGCAGGTAGCGCAGGATCCAGCCGTACTCCACGTCACGCATGATGTACTCGACCGAAGCGAAGGCCTCCTCCGCCGAGGGTGTGAAACTCATGGTCAGCCATACACCGGTGACAATCTGGTTGACCAGCACCAGCAGGGCCAGCGAGCCGAAGAAATACAGGAAGTTGAAGTTCTTGGGCGCGTAATACTTGCTCAGGTGCTCTTCCCACATCTTGGTGGCGGGGAAGCGAGCATCAATCCAGTCCATGAACTTGCTCATCATGCTTTCTCCTGGTCGACGCCGATGACGACGATGTCATCCGACTCGTAAGAGTGCGGCGGCACTGGCAGGTTGAGAGGCGCTGGCTGCGATTTGTAGACACGCCCCGCCAGGTCGTAGTGGGAACCATGGCAGGGGCAGAAATAGCCGCCCACCCACTTGGGCCCCAGATCGGCGGGCGCAACTTCCGGGCGGAAGGTCGGTGAGCACCCAAGGTGAGTGCACAGGCCCACGAGAATGAGGATTTCCGGCTTGATCGAGCGTACCTGGGGGTCGACGTACTCCGGCTGTACGGAGGCCTTCGATTCAGGGTCGGCGAGCTCGGCAGTGACTTTTTTCAGGTTACCGAGGATCTCATCCGTTCGCCGCACGATGAACACAGGCTGGCCACGCCATTCCGCAACCATCTGCTGCCCAGGCTCAACCTTGGCGATGTTGACCTTCACCGGTGCCCCGGCCGCCTTCGCCTTGGCGCTGGGAAACCATGACCCCACGAACGGTACCGCAGCCCCCACTGCCCCCGCTGCCCCGACCACGGATGTCGCGGCTACGAGGAAGCGGCGCCGGCCTGCGTTGACGCCGTCATTGCTCATTCAGTCCTCTCCCATCAGCTTGCTTGGCCTGTTGGATCAGGCCTGTACTTAGGTAATGTCTGTGGCACCCCAAATTGGCCGCCATGGTAAGAAACAAATCCACACAGTGACAAGGTGATTAACCCAGGTATGGGCTACAACCCTCGCTTTGCTTGATCTGCGTCTATGCGACAGGACACCACGGACATGCTGACAGGTTAGTTCAAGCCATAAAAAAAGCCCGGTTCCAAAGAACCGGGCTTTTTTCGACTGCCGAAGCGGTATTAACGCTTGGAGTACTGAGGACGCTTACGCGCTTTACGCAGACCCACTTTCTTACGCTCGACTTCACGAGCGTCGCGGGTGACGTAGCCAGCACGACGCAGAGCGCCACGCAGGGTTTCGTCGTATTCCATCAGAGCGCGGGTGATACCGTGACGGATCGCACCGGCTTGACCGCTGACACCACCACCGGCAACGGTGACGTAGATGTCGAACTTCGCGGTGGTCTCGGTCAGCTCCAGCGGCTGGCGAACAACCATACGAGCGGTTTCGCGGCCGAAGAAGGTGTCCAGAGGACGGTTGTTGATGGAGATGTTACCAGTACCCGGACGCAGGAAAACGCGAGCGGTTGCGGTCTTGCGACGGCCAGTGCCGTAATTTTGAGTCGCCGACATAATGAACTATCCCGTTAGATCTTCAGTTCTTGAGGCTGCTGAGCAGTGTGTGGGTGAGCAGCACCCGCGTACACTTTCAGCTTACGGTACATGTCGCGACCCAGCGGGTTCTTCGGCAGCATGCCTTTGACCGCGGTTTCGATAACACGCTCAGGGGCCTTGGCGATCAACTTCTCGAAGTTGATTTCCTTGATACCGCCCGGGAAGCCGGAGTGGGAGTAGTACATCTTGTCGGAAGACTTGGCGCCAGTTACACGGATTTGCTCGGCGTTGATGACGACGATGTAGTCGCCGGTGTCAACGTGAGGAGTGTATTCTGGTTTGTGCTTGCCACGCAGACGGCTAGCGATTTCGGTAGCCAGACGACCCAGGGTCTGGCCAGCGGCGTCGACTACGAACCACTCGCGCTTTACTGTTTCCGGTTTAGCAGTAAAAGTTTTCATTCTCTAAAGCCTCAGAGGCCGCCCAGCGAAAAATAGACGGCGAATCTTACTGGATAGTGCACAGCTTGCCAAGGGCAAGCGCGCAGCCGAACACAGACGCTTTTGGGGGCTCGGGTCGGGCACGCCAATGTTCGACGGGGTTCTTCCTGCGTGGTGGTGCATCACTTCCGCCACACGGAGAGGGGCCGAATTATCCAGATTGCGCGAAAAATTTCAACCTGCTTTTATGGGTGTCTTTGCCAAGGAGTGTTTTCCCGATGGAATACCGCAAGCTCGGCCGTACCGATCTCGATGTCAGCGCCCTGTGCCTGGGCACCATGACCTGGGGCGAGCAGAACGACGAGGCCGAGGCCTTCGCCCAGATCAAACTGGCCAAAACCAGCGGGGTCAATTTTATCGACACCGCCGAAATGTATCCGGTGCCGCCACGCCCCGAGACCTATGCCGCCACCGAGCGCATCATCGGCAACTGGTTCCGCCAGCACGGCGACCGCGATGACTGGATTCTCGCCAGCAAGGTCGCCGGCCCCGGCAACGGTATCAGCCACATCCGCGACGGCCAGCTCAAGCACAACCGCCAGCACATCGTGGCGGCGCTGGATGCGAGCCTTGAGCGCCTGCAAACCGACCGTATCGACCTGTATCAGCTGCACTGGCCGGAGCGCAGCACCAACTTCTTCGGCAAGCTGGGTTACCAGCACCTGCCGCATGACCTGTTCACCCCACTGGAAGAAACCCTCGAGGTGCTCGACGAGCAGGTGCGGGCAGGCAAGATCCGCCACATTGGCCTTTCCAACGAAACGCCGTGGGGCACCATGAAGTTCCTGCAACTGGCCGAAACCCGCGGCTGGCCACGGGCGGTGTCGATCCAGAACCCGTACAACCTGCTCAACCGCAGCTTCGAGGTGGGCCTGGCGGAAGTGGCCATCCGCGAGCAGTGTGGCCTGCTGGCCTACTCGCCGCTGGCCTTCGGCATGCTGTCGGGCAAATACGAGAACGGCGCCCGGCCGGAAAAAGGCCGCCTGACCCTGTTCAGCCGCTTCGCCCGCTACTCCAACCCGCAGACCGTGGCGGCCTGCAGCCGCTATGTGCAACTGGCCCAGGCACACGGGCTGGACCCGGCACAAATGGCCCTGGCATTCGTCACCCGCCAGCCCTTCGTGACCAGCAACATCGTCGGTGCCACTGACCTGGTACAACTTCAGAGCAACCTCAAAAGCCTGGAGCTGAACCTGAGTGATGAGCTGCTGGCGGCGATCGAGGCCGTTCATCAGGAGCAGCCCAACCCGGCACCTTGAACAAAGCGGCAAGAAAAAGCAGAGCGGTGTCGCAGCCTCTGCTTTTTTCTTGCCGCTTGCAGCTTGAAGCTTGCAGCTCGACAAAAAACATAAGACGATCCAGCCGGTGATTGACCACTCTACCCTATAAGAACAATGACAATGATGTTTACCCAACCCTCCGCGTCATTGCGGCGCGTCAGCATCCTGGCCATTGACAAGGTGTTCGCTTCGACCTTGATGCAAGCCAAGGACTTTTTCCACCTCGCCAGCCTGCGCTACAGCAAACAGCTGGGCCTGGGCCTGCAGCCCATGTTCGAGATCTGCCTGGTGAGCCCCGACGGCCAGCCGGTGGACAGTTTCAGCAATGTGCAGCTGCCGGTCGATGGCGGCCTGGACGACGCCGATGTGATCATCCTCCCAGCCTTCTGGGAAGACTTCGACAACCTGCTGCAACGTTATCCGCAAGTGCTGCCCTGGTTGCGCGAGCAACATGCCCGCGGCGCCGTACTCTGCGCTGAAGCCAGCGGGGTATTCTGGCTGGCCGAGTCCGGCCTGCTCGACGGCAAGGAGGCGACCACCTACTGGCGCTTCTTCACCAGCTTCGCCGAGCGCTACCCGAAGATCCGGCTGAACCAGGACAAGCACCTGACCGACGCCGACAACCTTTACTGCGCCGGCGGCACCACCTCGGCCTGCGACCTGTACATCTACCTGATCGAACGCTTCTGCGGGGCCAACGTGGCCCGCGCCGTGGCCCGTGACATCCTCTACGAAGTGCAGCGCAACTACACCCCTGGGCGCATGGGTTTCGGTGGGCAGAAGCTGCACCAGGACCTGATCATCCTGCAGATTCAACACTGGCTCGAGGAGCACTTTGCCGACAAGTTCCGCTTCGAGGATGTGGCCCGCAACCATGGCATGAGCATCCGCAACTTCATGCGGCGTTTCCAGGGCGCGACCGGCGACAAGCCGCTGCACTACCTGCAGCGGCTACGGATAGAAACAGCCAAGGGGTTGCTGTCGAGCACACGCAAGAGCATCAAGACCATCAGCTATGAAGTCGGCTATGACGATGCGAGTTTCTTTGCGCGGCTGTTCCGCCAGCACACGGAATTGTCGCCGAACCAGTATCGGCAGCAGTTTATGCAGGAAGCCTGAATTCAGCCCAAGCGACCATCTGTAGGAGCGGCCTTGCCGGGGCGCCGGACCGGCAAGGCGCTCCTACAGCGCAAGGACCTCAGGGCTTGTGCGCGCGGGCCAGGAATTCGTGCGACTGCATCTCCAGCAACCGGCTCAAGGTGCGCTGGAACTCGAAGCTCAGGCGCCCACCGGTGTACAAATCCTTCAGCTCTACCTCGGCCGAAATGATCAGCTTGACGTTGCGGTCGTAGAACTCGTCCACCATGTTGATGAAGCGCCGGGCGATGTCGTCGGTGGTGACGCCCATCTGCTCGACGTTGCTCAACAGCACGGCATGGAAAATCTTGCCCAGTTCAATGTAGTCGTTCTGGCTGCGCGGCCCGTCGCACAGGGCGCGGAAGTCGAACCAGGCGACATCGTCACAGGTACGCAGCGCATGGATCGGGCGGTTCTCGATCATCAGCACGTCATTGTCGACGGCCTGGGTGCACTCGGGTGTCAGCGCCTTGAAGCTCGCACGCATGCTCTGCTCGGCAGCCTCGTCGAGCGGGAAGTGGAACAGTTCGGCCTGCTCCAGGTGACGCAGGCGGTAGTCGACCCCGCTGTCGACGTTCACCACGTCCGTATACTGCTTGATCATGGCGATGGCCGGCAGGAAGCGCGCACGCTGCAGGCCATCCTTGTACAGGCCGTCGGGGACGATGTTGGAGGTCGCCACCAGCGATACGCCGTTCTTGAACAGCTCTTCCATCAGGGTGCCGAGGATCATGGCATCGGTGATGTCGGAGACGAAGAATTCGTCGAAACAGATCACCTTGGCTTCATCGCTGAAGCGCTTGGCGATCAGGGTCAGCGGGTTCTTCTCGCCCTTGAGGGTTTTCATCTCCTCGTGAACGCGCTTCATGAAGCGGTGGAAGTGCGTACGCATCTTCTGCTTGAACGGCAGCGCTTCATAGAAGGTATCGACCAAGTAGGTCTTGCCCCGGCCTACCCCGCCCCAGAAATACAGGCCTTTGACCGGCGTCTGCTCCTTCTTGCCGAACAGCTTGCCGAACATGCCCGGCTTGTTGTTCTGCGCGTGCACCAGGTCGTCGTACAGGCGCTGCAAGTGACGCACCGCAGTTTCCTGCGCCGCATCATGGAAGAAGTCGGGACGTTTCAGATCTGCTTGATATCGTTCTAGGGGCGTCATGATTTCGTTAGCGAGGCAACAAAAAACGGGCCGTCACTGTAGCGACCGGCCCGCCTAATGGCAATCAGACTTGCGTCAAACTGTCTCAGTCCTGCTGCGGCGCCAGGGCCTCACGCAGGCTTTGAACGGCCATGTCACGGGCCTGGGCACTGGCAAACTGCGGCCCGTCGGCAACCTGCTCGCCGTTCAGCCACAAGCTGAAGCCCAGGCCTTCGACACGCACATCGGCGTCGCCGCCCTGCTGCAACTGCTTGCTCACCGCACCCGCGCTCTTGCCGTCGGCGAAGCTGCGAGACAACAGCAGTTGCTCGCCATCAGCGGCCAACAGGCGGAAGCGGAAGCTGCCGTCCTCGTCACGGAAGCTGACGAAGCGTGCGCTCTTGACGGCCTTCTTCTTCACCTCTGTAGTGGCCTGCACGCTGCTACGGAACGAGCGCAGGCCAACGGCCTCGCGCAGTTGCTCGAGGAACGGCGTGGCGGTCTTGCGGGCCTTGGCAGCGCCGGCCAGCAGGATGTCTTCCAGGTCCGACGGGCGGGAAATCAGTTGGTGATAGTGCTCACGCTTCTCGGCCAGTTGCCCGTCAAGCAGCTGGAACAGGCGCTGCTTGGCCTCGCCCCAGCCCAGGCCCTGCAGCAGTTCTTCGCGAAACTCGGCGCATTGCACCGGCGTCGAGAAGGCCTGGAACAGGGTGAACAGGTGCGCGTTGTCCGGGTCTTTCGCTTCGCCAGGTGCACGCGAGTCGGTGACGATGCGCGAAATGGCGTCCTTCATGTCCTTGGCGCTGGAGAAAAGCGGGATGGTGTTGTCATAGCTCTTGGACATCTTGCGCCCGTCCAGGCCAGGCAACGTCGCCACACTTTCTTCGATAACCGCCTCTGGCAAGGCGAAGAAGTCCTTGCCTTGGCCGAACAGGTGGTTGAAGCGCTGGCCGATGTCACGGGCCATTTCCACGTGCTGGATCTGGTCGCGACCGACCGGCACCTTGTGCGCGTTGAACATCAGGATGTCCGCCGCCATCAGCACCGGGTAGCTGTAAAGGCCCATGGTCACGCCGGCGTCCGGGTCTTCGCCATTTTCGAGGTTCTTGTCCACCGAAGCCTTGTAGGCGTGCGCACGGTTGAGCAGGCCCTTGGCCGCGACGCAGGTGAGCAGCCAGGTCAGCTCGGGAATCTCGGGAATATCGGACTGACGGTAGAAGGTCACTTTGTCCGGGTCGAGGCCGCCGGCCAGCCAGGTAGCAGCGATTTCCAGACGCGAGCGCTGAATGCGCAGCGGGTCATCGCACTTGATCAGGGCGTGGTAGTCGGCCAAAAAGTAGAACGAGTCGGCCCCCGGCTGCTGGCTGGCGACGATCGCCGGGCGAATGGCACCGGCGTAGTTGCCCAGGTGTGGGGTACCGGTGGTGGTGATACCAGTGAGAATGCGCGTGGTCATGGGTGTTCGCTTATTCAGGCTTGGCTCAATTCGAAAGGCGCGGCAGCAGCAGATCCTTCAGATCGGTCAGCTTGCCATGGAAGAAGTGTCCGCATTCTGCCACTTTCAGCAGCTCATGGGGGCGCGACAGCGCGTCAGACCATTCGTAAACGAGCTGCGGTGCAACGACTTCGTCGGCATCTGGCTGCACCACGGTGATCGGGCAGCGCTGCGGCAAGGGGAACTCTGCAGTCAGGCGCATCACGGCCGGGGCAATCATGAACAGGTGCTGCAGCGTGACGTCGGCGCTCTCAAGGCACCCGGCCAGGCTGGTGGCGACAAAGCCGCCGAACGAGAAGCCCATCAACACCAGCGGCAGGTGCGGGTGTTTTTCGCGCAACCAGGCTGCGGCAGCTTGTGCGTCGGCCACTTCACCAGCGCCCATGTCATGGCTGCCCGCGCTCTGGCCAACACCGCGGTAATTGAAACGCAATGTCACGTAGCCAGCGTCGCGTGCCGTGCGCTGCAGGGTCGAGACCACCTTGTTGAGCATGGTGCCACCCTGAACCGGATTGGGGTGGCAGATCAGCACCGCGCCACGGGCGTCGGCCACGTCCAGGTACAAGGCTTCCAGCTGGCCGACGGGGCCATCGATGAACAAGGGGGTTTCGCGGACAAGCAAGGCACTCACTCCGTGACCTCGAAGGGGGTCGATTCGTCTAGGGTAGGAATTCTGTTCTGATTTGCGATCGCTCGCGGTATACAGCGCAGGTCTGAGCCGTTAACGTAAAGCAAAGCCGTTTATAGAGGAAGGACTCGTGGAACTCTCGCTCCTTGTTTGGTTGTTGCCAACCCTGGCCCTGGTCATCGGTGTGGCGGTCGGTTTCATCGTGGCCCGCCTGCTGCCCAATGCTGCGCCGACCAACACCCAGCGCCAACTGGACGACATCCAGAAGCGCTTCGACAGCTACCAGAACGAAGTGGTCACCCACTTCAACAGCACCGCAATGCTGGTCAAGAAACTGACCCAGAGCTACCAGGATGTCCAGGATCACCTGGCCGAAGGCGCCAATAGCCTGGCCCTCGATGAAGTCACTCGCCAGCGCCTGCTGGCTGCACTGCACTCCGAGTCGGCCCAGGCACCACGCGACCGCCTGACGCCGCCCAAAGACACCGCAGAAGTCCCACGCGACTATGCGCCGAAGACGCCTAACTCACCGGGCATGCTCGATGAGAGCTACGGACTCAAGCGCTGAAATGAAAGAAGGCCTCGCAAGAGGCCTTTTTTGTGCTTCGAATCACCAAGGAAAACCCCGGCAGTGCGGGGTTCCCAGTTCAGATCAAGGCTTGCGCCAGGACTGGCCACCTTCATCCTCGTCACCGCCACTGCGGCAAATGAGCAGGTCGATGTATTTCGGGAATACGGTCATTGTCAAACTCCTCTTGGATAAGCCGGCCGATTCACCAGCTCATCCAAAGTGACATCGCCTGATCCTGTAAGGCATTGGGCAATTGTTCCCGATCCTCCAAGCAAGTTCATGCACACGCCTTTAACGCCACCTCGATATCTGCCAGCAGGTCCTCCACATCCTCCAGCCCTACCGACAGGCGAACCAGCCCTTCCGATATCCCGTGCTGCGCCCGCTCATGCGGCGTATAGCTTGAGTGCGTCATGCTCGCCGGGTGTTGCGCCAGCGACTCGGCATCCCCCAGGCTCACTGCCCGGGCAAACAGCTGCAGGGCATTCATGAAGCGCCGCCCAGCCTCGATACCACCCTTGAGCTCAAACGCAATCATCCCGCCCGGCAAACGCATCTGCCGCTGTGCCAGTTCGTACTGGGCAAACGACGGCAACCCCGGGTAATGAATCAGCTCTACCTGCGGCTGCCGAGCCAGGCATTGCGCCACCTGCAGCGCATTGGCGCAGTGGCGGTCCATGCGCAGTGCAAGGGTCTTGATACCGCGCATCAATAGCGAAGCGTCATGCGGCGACAGTACTGCCCCGGTCATGTCTTTCAGCCCTTCCAGGCGAATGCGGTCGACCAGCGCTTTGCGCCCCACCACCAGGCCGGCGGTAATATCGCCATGGCCACTAAGGTACTTGGTCGCCGAATGCACCACCAAGTCCGCCCCAAGCTCCAGCGGCCGCTGCAGATAAGGCGTGCAGTAGGTGTTATCGACCACCACAAGCACATCACTGCCTTGCACTGCCTCGACGACGGCCGCTATATCCACCAATTGCATGTTGGGATTGGCCGGCGTTTCGAAGTAGATCATCCGCGTTTTGCCGTTGATCGCCGCTTTCAGGGCCTTGGCATCGTTAAGGTCGACATGGCGAATCTTGACCCCGAACTCGCCGATGCCATGGTGCAGGAACGCGAAGGTGCAGCCATACAAGGTGCGCCCGACGATCAACTCATCACCAGGCCGCAGCAGGGTCCAGATGGTCGAAGTGATGGCGCCCATCCCCGACGCCAGCGCCAATCCCGCCTCACCGCCCTCCAGCGAGGCCATGCGCTGCTCAAGCAAGGCCAGGGTGGGGTTGGAGATGCGGCTGTAGAAGTGCCCCGCCTCCTCCCCGGCGAAGCAGGCAGCACCGTATTCGACAGTCGGGAAGGCATAGGTAGCGGTCTGGTACACCGGTGGCACCAGGGCACCACCGTGGGAAAGCGGGTCGTAGCCATGGTGAATGGCCCGAGTGGAAAAACCGGTGTTGTTATGGGAGTCGCGCATGGCAACAGCCTCTTGTGGTTTGTTATAAGCTTATGCCACCGAGCTGCCTGATTTTTTCCAAAATAGCCCACGCATCTGCGTGCTTGCTGGAACAAAAACAACAATTAACGGACCAGGGGGGCAAAACATGCCTTCAAGCCTCGACCGCACCGACCGCGCCCTACTCGCCGCCTTACAGGACAACGCCCGCCTCACCGTCGCCGAACTCGCCGACCAGGTAGCCCTGACCACCTCGCCCTGCTGGCGACGGGTCAAGCTACTGGAAGACAACGGCTACATCACCGGCTACCAGGCTATTCTTTCGCCCAAATCGCTAGGGTTTGGGGTAACTGCGTTCGTCAGCATCATGATGGACTCGCACACCAAGGAAATGGCGCTGGCGTTCGAGCAGCGGCTGATGGAAATCCCCGAGATCGTCGCCTGCCACAACATCTCCGGGCGCTATGACTTCCTGCTGGAAATCCTCGCACGGGACCTGGAGTCGTTCGGCGAATTTACCCGCGAAGTGCTGCAGCGCTTGCCCGGGGTGAAGGAGATCTATTCGAGTTTTTCCTACAAGGCAGTTAAGGAAAAACGCGTGATCCCCGTGTCGGAAACGCATATCTGAATGAGACCTTTCAAGCCGGAAGTAGGGCTAGCTTTCCCCATTTCCTCCAATGAGCAGTTGCTCAATAACACAACCAGTCAAAAAGTCACCTAAGAGCGCACTAAAATCTAAATCCACATAAAACCACCAAGCGTATTAAGTTTGGTGGTCTACATTCAGCGAAACGCGATTATGCATCACGGATAGTCATGTGGAATCTTAATGAGTGGCGGAGGGATTGGTGGATAGACCTCCGGATATATTTTGGTTCTACGCGGCAGCCGTCCAGGCACATAGCCATAGCGCGCCCATCGCACCTCCCCATTACGACCGTCAAAGATCAGGATATTTCCCGTATCAGTCAACGCAAGATAGTTGTTTTCCCAGTAGGACCTATCCAGTGTTTCAGTGGACTGTGCGGACCAGATCCGCAGTCGGACAGGATCATATAAAAATCCGGAGTTGCTGACAACGAACTGGAGTGACTCGCGAGTTCGTAACCGAAATGTAGAGCTATGAGGTTGACTCTCGTCTGCCACCCATACGACGGTCCCCCCATCTTCCAACACAAGATTTCCATCATTTCGAAGACGCAGAATAAACCGGCCATTCTCTGATTTTATAAACTGCCCAGCCTGCATGGCTTGATTAGGAGGTAGCAATATCCCACCAGAACCAAGGAAAGGCTGATAGCGTATTTTCCGATACTTACTTCGCCCCATTGCACACCTCATTCCTATGGATACACATGGAGTGCTCAAGCAGCGCTCCATGGCCATCATGGGTACATAGCGCGCAAAACAACACATAGAATACTCCCCACCAAATCCGGAACAAATTCCTACGCATCAAGGCGGAATTTCCTACACCTATTGCGCCATATTAATTCTCGAAAACAAGGCATAATTCAAGAACAAACCGCTCACCCAGTCCCTGCACAGCAACGTGTACCCCTCGAGCAAATAATTACTTTAACGAACTCTACCCATGAAAAAGCTAGCGATCACCACCCTATTATTCCTAAGTGGATGCACCGGCGAAATGCCTATGCTTCTCCCTGACAAACAAGAAATCCACTTTAAATGCGACATGGACCCCTACAAGCAGGGCTGCGAACGACAGAAGGATTACCAAGAACACTTCCGATGGATAGATAACACAAAACAAAACAACCCTACGGAGTAATTACTCGAAATTCGAAATCCATGTGCTTGCTTCGCGACAACACAGAACTGCAGCAGCCTCATGCAGACCTGCCAAAGGCAATCGAGCGCAGGATCCGGCAGATACAATTGGAGCAGCAGATCTGTTTCGACTGTCTGCCTAACTTCGTACAGCATCAGGTGGTTCAGGCCACGTCCATTCAGGATACCGATACCCTGCCCCAGCGGCTGTCGGCATACTTGAATACCGCCAACGGCCTGATTGAGGCCAAGAAGGCGTAAGTACCGGCATTCAGCGAATCCAACCCGAACATCATCGGGCCACTGCCCAAGCCGCAAACCGAAGCCTTGCAACATTTGGTCGATGAGCAGGCCACACGTCGAGCCGGACAACTGTGGGCGGACTACCATCGCGCACTCGCGCTGACAGAATCCATTCGCTACCTGCAAGGGTCAGCGCTGCGATGGGCAACCTGGCTCAGCGCGCCATTGAGGCGGAGCAACTTCAAGCCAGGCACGCGGCAGAACAGGCTGCGGGCCAGGAAGCTGCACGACTGAAGGCCGAAACGCAACGATTGGCTGCCGAAGAGGCTGCACGAAAACAGGCAGAAGCCGAACGACTGGCAGCACACGCTGAACGTCAGCGCCAAGAAGCGGCACGCCAACGCATCAGCTACATCAGCGATGCCCGAACCGCATCCTCAGTACCCACCATCACTCCGATCGGCGCGGCAACGTTCGCACTAGTGGAAAGTGCGTCCACTGTAATGCTGGAGGCTATCAAAGCAGCAGTAGCTGGCATGGGGGCGGTGACCGTTGCGGCTGCTCCTCAGTTCATCGTCACCGCTCTGGCAGCAGCTTGGCCATCAACACTCGGTAGTGCTGATCGGCGCTACCTTGTCAGCACCCCACTCTCCAGACCCAAGCCTTCTTGGCACTTTCGGCGCCTTGGCCATCATCTTTTCCACCGGATGTAGCGGATTAGCCATGCGCCCTCCAATAAACAAAAAACCCGCCGAAGCGGGTTTTTTGATGCAGCAGCCAGCGCTTAGATCGCGCCGCGCTGACGCAGCACGTCCAGCACCTGTTTCACACCTTCGTCCACGCTAGTGGCCTGGGTGTCGATCACAAGGTCAGCATCCAGCGGCACATCGAACGGGAAGCTTTCACCCGGGATGTTGTCGCCACCGGCAGCGTACAGGCCTTGCGGGTCGCGCTCACGGCAGGCCAATGGCGAGGCCTGGACGTAAACGGTCACCAGGCGCTCCTTGCCGATCAGCGCCTTGGCCTGTTCGCGGCCTTCGGCGTCCGGGGCCACGAACGCAGCCAGGGTCAGCAGGCCGGCTTCGTTGAACTGGCGCGCCACATGGGCGGCGCGGCGCCAGTTTTCGGTGCGACCGGCGCGGTCTTGCGGCAGGCCCTTGTTCAGGTCATGGCGCAGGTTCTGGCCGTCGAGCACGTAAACTGCACGGCCCATGTCGAACAGCTTGCGCTCGACCGCGTAGGCCAAGGTGCTCTTGCCAGCGCCGGACAGGCCGCTGAACAGCACGGTGGCTGGCTGCTGGCCGAAGCGCAGGGCGCGCTCTTCGGTGGACACGTGGGCCTGCTTGCCATGCTGGCCGGTGCTGCCGTGCGGCAGAACAGGCGGAGCGATGATCATGCCGGCGCCGACGGTGCCGTTGGTCAGGCGGTCGATGACGATGAACGCACCGGTGGTGCGGTTGCTGTCATAGCCGTCCAGGGCGATGGCGCTGTCCAACGACACCTTGACGCGACCGATCTCGTTCAGCTGCAGCGCGCTGGCTGCATCTTTTTCGAGGGTGTTCACATCGACCTTGTGGGTGATGCTGGCAATCGAGCCCGGCACGTAGCTGGTGGCGCGCTTGATGTCGTATTTCTTGCCCGGCAGCATCGGTTCTTCGGCCATCCATACCAGCATGGCGTCGAACTGGTCGGTCACTGGCGGGACGTTGTCGGCATGCACCAGCAGGTCGCCACGGGAGATGTCGATCTCGTCTTCCATGGTCAGGGTCACGGCCTGGCCCGGGCCGGCGTTCTCCAGCTCACCTTCGTAGGTGACGATGGACTTGACCCGGCTGCTCTTGCCCGATGGCAGCACGACGATTTCGTCACCTTTGTGCACAACGCCGCTGGCAAGGGTACCGGCGAAGCCGCGGAAGTTCAGGTTCGGGCGGTTGACGTACTGCACCGGGAAACGCAGGTCGGTGAAGTTGCGGTCGGCCGCGACCTCGACGGTTTCGAGGATTTCCATCAGCGCAGGGCCGGTGTACCACGGCGAACGCTCGCTGCGGTTGACCACGTTGTCGCCCTTGAGCGCCGACATCGGCACGAAGTGCAGGCTGCTCGGGGTCAGGTTGATGGCATCGGCGAACTTCAGGTAGTCGGCCTTGATTTCCTCGAAGACGCCTTCATCGAAGCCTTTGAGGTCCATCTTGTTGACCGCGACGACGATGTGCTTGATGCCCAGCAACGAAGCGATGTAGCTGTGGCGGCGGGTCTGGGTCTGCACGCCGTAGCGGGCATCCACCAGAATGATCGCCAGGTCGCAGGTGGACGCGCCGGTGGCCATGTTGCGGGTGTACTGCTCGTGGCCCGGGGTGTCGGCGATGATGAACTTGCGCTTGGCAGTGGAGAAGTAGCGGTAGGCGACATCGATGGTGATGCCCTGCTCACGCTCGGCCTGCAGGCCATCGACCAGCAGCGCCAGGTCGACTTCCTCACCGGTGGTGCCGGACTTCTTCGAATCACGGGTGATGGCCTCGAGGTGGTCCTCGTAGATCATCTTGGAGTCGTGCAGCAGGCGCCCGATCAGGGTGCTCTTGCCGTCGTCGACGTTGCCGCAGGTCAGGAAACGCAGCAGTTCCTTGCGCTCGTGCTGGGCCAGGTAGGCGAGGATGTCCTCGCTGATCAGATCAGATTGGTGCGACATGGAGTAACCCTGAAATTAGAAGTAGCCTTGGCGTTTCTTGTCTTCCATGGAACCGGCGCCATCGTGGTCGATGACACGGCCCTGGCGTTCGGACGTTCGGGTCAGGAGCATTTCCTGAATGATGTCCGTCAGGGTCTCGGCTTCCGACTCGACAGCACCCGTCAACGGGTAGCAGCCCAGGGTACGGAAACGCACCTTCTTCTTGACGATGCGCGCTTTCTCTTCCTCGGAGAGATGCTCGAGGATGCGCTCGTCGTCGATCATGATCAGGGTGCCGTTCTTCTCGATGACTTCACGCTCGGCGGCGAAGTACAACGGCACGATCGGGATGCCTTCAAGGTAGATGTACTGCCAGATGTCCAGCTCGGTCCAGTTCGACAGGGGGAACACGCGGATCGACTCGCCCTTGTTGACCTTGCCGTTGTAGACGTTCCACAGTTCCGGGCGCTGGTTCTTCGGGTCCCAGCGGTGCTTGCTGTCACGGAACGAGTAGACACGCTCTTTGGCACGTGACTTCTCTTCATCGCGGCGGGCACCACCGAAAGCGGCGTCGAAACCATGCTTGTCCAGTGCCTGCTTGAGGCCCTGGGTTTTCATGATGTCGGTGTGCTTGGAGCTGCCATGGGTGAACGGGTTGATGCCCTGCGCCACACCTTCGGGGTTGACGTGGGTGATCAGCTCCAGGCCCATTTCCTCGACCATCTTGTCGCGGAAGCGGTACATCTCCTGGAATTTCCACTGGGTGTCGACGTGCATCACCGGGAACGGCAGCTTGCCTGGGAAGAAGGCTTTGCGCGCCAGGTGCAGCATCACGGCGGAATCCTTGCCGATCGAGTACAGCATCACCGGGTTGTCGAACTCGGCGGCCACCTCGCGGATGATGTGGATGCTTTCCGCCTCCAGCTGTTTCAAGTGCGTCAGTTTGTCGACCATGGCTACTCACGTAAAACGATCTTATGGACGGCCTTCGGGCCGTGTTCGAGCGAGCCACTTTATCACAGCGGCTGATTCTATTTAGGCGCCGGACTAGATCGAAAAGGTCTAACGATATGACTGGGGGTTTGGCTATCAAAGGGCCGCTCTGCGGCCTCAGATAGGGTTCGGGCAGTCGATGAACAGGTGCTCCAGAGCAAAGCGCCGCGCCAGGTAGTCGCCCAGCGCCTGCACACCATAGCGCTCGGTGGCATGATGCCCGGCGGCAATGAAGCTCACGCCATTCTCGCGGGCACTGTGGTAGGTCTGTTCGGACGCCTCACCACTGATGAACAAGTCCACCCCGGCAGCAATGGCCGTATCGATATAGCCCTGCCCACCGCCCGTACACCAGCCGACGCGACGGATCACCTGGTCACCTTCGACCAGCAGGGGTTCACGCCCCATGACCTCCTGAACACGGCGGGCGAAATCGCGCGCCGTCACAGGCTCGGCCAACGAGCCGACCAGCCCGACCACCTTGGGGTTGTTCGGGTCCAGCGGCCCTTCGACGGTGATGTCCAGCTGGCGGGCCAGTTGCACGTTGTTGCCGACCTCAGGGTGCACATCCAGCGGCAAGTGGAAGGCCAGCAGGCTGATGTCGTGCTTGAGCAGGGTTTTCAAGCGCCGCTGCTTGATCCCGGTAATGCACGGGTTCTCGCCCCTCCAGAAATAACCGTGGTGTACCAGCACCAGGTCGGCCTGTGCCTCGACCGCCGCATCCAGCAATGCCTGGCTGGCGGTGACGCCGCTGACGATGCGGCTGACCTGCGGGCGGCCTTCGACCTGCAGGCCGTTGGGGCAGTAATCCTGGATTTTCGCGCTACCCAGGTAACGCTCGGCTTCTTCAACCAGGGTGTCAAGGGCGACGGCCATGGAAAATCTCCTCGAAATCTGCACGTTCAACGGGAACAACGCCCGTATAATGGCCGCCATTATGGGCCGTCGCCGGCGTTGGGGAAACCGGTGTATGATCGCGCGCGTTCGCGCCCCGCCGCGCCACCATGGCCCTCGCCCACTCCCAGGATTCGTTCATGTTCAAGGCTTTGCGTTATTTTGGCTGGCCCCTGCTTACCGGCATACTGATCGCCATGCTGATCATCCAGCGCTTCCCGCAGTGGGTCGGCCTGCCCAGCCAGGATGTAAACCTGCAACAAGCGCCACAGACCACGCAGATCATGCAAGGCCCGGTGTCCTATGCCGACGCCGTCACGCTCGCCGCCCCTGCCGTGGTCAACCTGTACACCACCAAGGTGGTGAACAAGAGCGCCCACCCGCTGTTCGAAGACCCGCAGTTCCGCCGCTTCTTCGGCGACAACCTGCCCAAGCAACGGCGCTGGGAGTCGAGCCTGGGCTCGGCGGTGATCATGAGCCCCGAGGGCTATCTGCTGACCAACAACCACGTCACCAGCGGCGCCGACCAGATCGTCGTGGCGCTCAAAGACGGCCGCGAAACCCTGGCTCGGGTGATCGGCAGCGACCCCGAAACCGATCTGGCGGTATTGAAGATCGACCTCAAGAACCTGCCGGCCATCACCATCGGCCGCTCCGACACCATCCACATCGGTGACGTCACCCTGGCCATCGGCAACCCCTTCGGCGTCGGCCAGACCGTTACCATGGGCATCATCAGCGCCACTGGCCGCAACCAGCTGGGCCTGAACAACTACGAAGACTTCATCCAGACCGACGCCGCAATCAACCCGGGCAACTCCGGCGGCGCGCTGGTCGATGCCAACGGCAACCTGGTCGGCATCAATACGGCGATCTTCTCCAAATCGGGCGGTTCGCAGGGCATCGGCTTCGCCATACCGGTCAAACTGGCGCTGGAAGTGATGAAGTCGATCGTCGAGCATGGTCAGGTGATTCGTGGCTGGCTGGGTATCGAAGTTCAGCCGCTGAGCCAGGAACTGGCCGAATCGTTCGGCATGCAAGGGCGCCCAGGCATCGTTGTAGCGGGCATTTTCCGCGATGGCCCGGCGCAGAAGGCCGGGTTGCAACTGGGTGACGTGATCCTGAGCATCAATGGTGAGCCGGCCGGTGACGGGCGCAAGTCGATGAACCAGGTGGCGCGGATCAAGCCCAACGAGAAGATCACCATCGAGGTGATGCGCAACGGGCAGCAGTTGAAGCTGATCGCCGAAGTGGGGCTACGGCCGCCGCCTGCGCCGGCTGCGGCTCAGGAAGATAAGTAAGGCTTCAAGATCCGGGGCTGCTTTGCAGCCCTTTCGCGACACAAGGCCGCTCCTGCAGGCAAAACGCGTGACCCTGCAGGAGCGGCCTTGTGCCCCTACAGCATCAGTGCAGGATCTGGCTTAGGAACAGCTTTGTCCGGTCACTGCGTGGCCGGTCGAAGAAGTCATCCGGCGCAGCCTGCTCCACGATCTCCCCCTTATCCATGAAGATCACCCGGTTCGCCACGGTTCGGGCAAAGCCCATTTCGTGGGTCACGCAGAGCATGGTCATGCCGTCCTCGGCCAGGCCAACCATGGTGTCGAGCACTTCCTTGACCATTTCCGGGTCGAGCGCCGATGTCGGCTCGTCGAACAGCATGATCTTCGGCTTCATGCACAGCGCCCGGGCAATGGCCACGCGCTGCTGCTGACCACCGGACAACTGCCCAGGGTACTTGTGCGCCTGCTCCGGGATACGTACCCGCTCCAGATAGTGCATGGCGATTTCCTCGGCCTTGCGCCGCGGCATCTTGCGTACCCACATGGGCGCCAGGGTGCAGTTTTCAAGGATGGTCAGGTGCGGGAACAGGTTGAAGTGCTGGAACACCATGCCCACCTCACGGCGGATCGCCTCGATCTGCTTGAGATCGTTGGTCAACTCCACACCATCGACCACGATGCGCCCCTGCTGGTGTTCTTCCAGGCGGTTGAGGCAGCGGATGGTGGTGGACTTGCCCGAACCGGAAGGCCCGCACAGCACGATACGCTCACCCTGGCGCACGTTCAGGTTGATGTCCTTCAGTACATGGAACTGGCCGTACCACTTGTTGACGCCCTGCATCTGGATGATGCCTTCGGGGCCGGCAGGCTGCTTGATCGCTTCACTCATTTCGAAACTCCTAACGCTTGTGGCCAGTGTCCAGCTTGCGCTCCAGGTGCATGGAGTAGCGGGACATACCGAAACAGAAGATCCAGAACACCAGGGCTGCGAACACATAGCCCTCGGTGGCCATGCCCAGCCAGGCCGGGTCGGCGGCAGCCTGCTTGACGCTGTTGAGCAGGTCGAACAGGCCAATGATGATGACCAGGCTGGTGTCCTTGAACAGGGCGATGAAGGTATTGACGATGCCAGGGATCACCAGCTTCAAGGCCTGCGGCAGGATCACCAGGCCCATCGAACGCCAGTAGCCCAGGCCCATCGCCGCAGCGGCTTCATATTGCCCCTTGGGGATGGCCTGCAGGCCGCCGCGCACCACCTCGGCGATGTACGCCGACTGGAACAGGATCACGCCGATCATGGCCCGCAGCAGCTTGTCGAAGCTCATGCCTTCGGGCAGGAATAACGGCAGCATCACCGACGACATGAACAGCACGGTGATCAACGGCACGCCACGCCAGAACTCGATGAAGGTCACGCAGACCACCTTCACCGCAGGCATGTTTGAACGCCGCCCCAGGGCCAGCAAGATGCCCAGCGGCAAGGCGCCGACGATACCCACCGTGGCGATCACCAGGGTCAGCATCAGCCCGCCCCACTGGCTGGTCGGCACGCTTTCCAGGCCCAGGTAGCCGCCATGCAGCAGCGTGTAGGCCAGGAACGGGTACACCACCAGAAAGCCCAGGCCGTAAACGGCCTTGCGCGGGAAGCGCTTGATGAACAGCGGCGCAGCGCCAAGCACGGCAAGCCATACGGTCAGGTCCACGCGCCAGCGCAACTCAGCCGGGTAATAGCCGTACATGAACTGGCCAAAGCGCTGCTGGATGAACACCCAGCAGGCACCCTCCTTGGTGCAGTCGGCGCGCGTGGTGCCGACCCAGTTGGCGTCGATCAACGCCCACTGCAGCAGCGGCGGCACGATCAGCCATACCAGGTACACGGCGAACAGGGTCAACAGGGTGTTGAGCCAGCTGGAGAACAGGTTTGCCCGCATCCATGCGAGCACGCCGACGGTCTTGACCGGTGGCGGCATGTCAGGTTTGAAAACATGAGCATTCACGGGCGTATCCTCACCGCTCGATCAGCGCAATGCGCTTGTTGTACCAGTTCATCAGCAGCGAAATGCTGATGCTGATGGCGAGATAGACACTCATGGTGATGGCGATCACCTCGATGGCCTGGCCGGTCTGATTGAGCACGGTACCGGCGAACAGCGAGACCATCTCCGGGTAGCCGATACCGGCCGCCAGCGACGAGTTCTTCGCCAGGTTCAGGTACTGGCTGGTCAGTGGCGGAATGATCACCCGCAGTGCCTGGGGGATGATCACCTTGCGCAGCGTCGGGCCTTCGCGCAGCCCGAGCGAACGGGCGGCTTCGGTCTGGCCATGGCTGACCGAACGGATGCCCGAACGCACGATTTCGGCGATGAACGCGGCGGTGTAGATGGTCAGCGCCAAGGTCAGCGCCAGCAGTTCCGGGATCAGTACCCAGCCGCCAACGAAGTTGAAACCTTTGAGCTGCGGGACTTCCCACTGCACAGGGCTGCCGAACAGCAATGCACAGAGGCCTGGAATCACCACCAACAGGGCAAGCCCTGCCCAGAACTTATGGAACGGCTCGCCGGTTTCGTTGAAGCGCTTGTTGGCGTAACGCACCATCGCCATGACTGCCACGATCGCCAGGACCACGGCAGCGACGAACGGCCAAAAGCCTTCGGCCATGGTGGCGCCGGGCATATTCAGGCCACGATTGCTGATGAAGAAGGCATCGTCGAAGCTGATGCTGCCCCGTGGCCCCGGCAGGGTCAGGAACACGGCGAAATACCAGAAGAGGATCTGCAGCAGCGGCGGGATGTTGCGGAACGTCTCGACATACACGGTCGCCAGCTTGTTGATCATCCAGTTCGGTGACAGGCGAGCCACACCGATGATGAACCCCAGGATCGTTGCCAGGATAACGCCGATGAAGGTGACCAGCAGGGTATTGAGCAAGCCGATCACGAACACCCGCGCATAGCTGTCGGACTCCACATAGGGAATCAGATGCTGGGCGATGCCGAAGCCGGCACTGCGGTCGAGGAAGTCGAAGCCGGACGTAATGCCCCGGTGTTGCAGGTTGGTTTGAGTATTGTGGAACAGGTACCAGCCCAGACCCACCACGAAGATGATCGTGAGAATCTGGAACAACCACGCGCGCACACGTGGATCGCTCAGGGTCAGCCCCTTTTGTGCGCCGATTCGATTTTGCATGAAGTGCCCCGGACAGTAGGGATTCGAACAGCCTGCGGCGGCGGAATGCCGCCGCAGGGTGCAGCCATCAGCGCACAGGTGGCGCGTACTGGATGCCGCCGTTGTTCCACAGGGCGTTCATGCCACGGTCGATCTTCAGGTCAGTGCTCTGGCCCAGGTTCTTCTCGAACACCTCGCCATAGTTACCCACTTGCTTGACGATCTGCACTACCCAGTCCTTGGGCAGCTTCAGGTCCTTGCCGTACTCACCGTCAGCGCCGAGCAGGCGGGCGGTGTCCGGGTTCTTGGTGGACTTGGCCTCGGCTTCGACGTTCTTCGAAGTGACGCCCGCCTCTTCGGCATTGAGCATGGCGAACAGGGTCCACTTGACGATGCTGAACCACTCCTCGTCGCCCTTGCGCACCACCGGGCCCAGCGGTTCCTTGGAGATGGTTTCCGGCAGCACCACGTAGTCGGTTGGCCCGGCCAGCTTGGAACGCTGGGCGAACAGCTGCGACTTGTCCGAGGTCAGCACGTCGCAACGGCCCGACTCCAGCGATTTGGCGCTCTCGTCGGAGGTATCGAAGGTGATCGGGGTGTACTTCAGGCCGTTGGCGCGGAAGTAGTCGGACACGTTCAGCTCGGTGGTGGTGCCTGCCTGGATGCAGATGGTCGCGCCATCGAGTTCCTTGGCACTGGAAACACCCAGCTTCTTGTTGACCAGGAAGCCGACGCCGTCATAGTAAGTGACGCCTGCGAACACCAGGCCCATGCCGGCATCGCGCGAGCTGGTCCAGGTGGTGTTGCGCGACAGCACGTCGACTTCGCCGGACTGCAGCGCAGTGAAGCGTTCCTTGGCGTTGAGCTGGCTGAACTTGACCTTGGTGGCATCGCCGAACACGGCGGCGGCCACGGCGCGGCAGACATCAGCGTCGATACCGACGATCTTGCCCTGCGCATCAGGTACCGAGAAGCCTGGAAGACCGTCGCTCACGCCACACTGGACGAAGCCCTTCTTCTTGACCGCATCGAGGGTGGCGCCGGCCTGGGCATTGCTCACGGCGCCCAGCGCGGCGGCAGCGGTGAGGACTGCCAGGGTGGTTTTCAACATCTTCATTCACAACCTCCAAATCGCTCTTGTTGTACGAGCCGGAATTGCACCGCACCCTTATGAGGCGCATCCGACCCTTGTTGGCTTGTTATTGGGTCAATGGCGCAATGGGCTGTTCTATGACAGCCTTCGCGTGACAAGGGTGTTACCGTACCGGCCCGACCCTTGCATCGAAGGTTTCATAGCAAGGGGCGTACCACAGTTGGCGGCTAAAGCGTTTAAGCGCTCGTCAAGTAGGGAAAGTTGTATCGTTGCGACATTCTTTTTCCGACAATCATTTCCAGCGCCTTCTTTTTGCGCATGCCTTCATACGATTCGCACACTTTCGGAGCAGTCATGACCCACCCGTTGATTCTCGAACCCCAGAAAACCGCAGACGCCTGTGTGATCTGGTTGCACGGCCTGGGCGCCGACCGTTACGACTTCCTACCGGTTGCCGAATTCATGCAGGAGCGTCTGCTCAGCACACGGTTCGTCATGCCCCAGGCGCCGACCCGGCCTGTCACCATCAACGGCGGCTATGCAATGCCCAGTTGGTACGACATCAAGGCCATGACCCCGGCCCGCGCCATCGACGAAGCGCAGCTGGAAGAATCGGCTGACCAGATCATTGCCCTGATCGAGGCCGAGCGGGCCAAAGGCATCGACCTGGCACGGATCATCCTGGCCGGGTTCTCCCAGGGCGGCGCCGTGGTGCTGCACACTGCTTATATAAAGTGGCAAGAAGCACTGGGCGGCGTGATCGCACTGTCTACCTATGCACCAACCTTCAACGACGGCCATCAGCTGAGCGCCTGCCAGCAACGTACCCCGGCCCTGTGCCTGCACGGCGTGCACGACCCGGTGGTGATCCCCTCCATGGGCCGCACCGCCTTCGAGTACCTGAACACCTGGGGCGTGGCCGCGCGGTGGCAGGAATACCCAATGGAACACGAGGTGGTGGTGGCAGAGCTGAGCGATATCCACGACTGGCTGAGCAAGCAACTGCAATAGGCAGGCTCTCTTGTAGTTGTGGGCGCATTCCGCTACGCCGCGCCCAGATCTTGCATTACACTGCCCGGCGTACATTCCTAAATCAGTTGATGAGACGATCGTGCTCAAGGCACTCAAGAAAATATTCGGCAAGGGAGACCCGGCACCTCAGGCCGCCGCTCCTGCTGCCAGCATCACCCCGCCTGCGGCCCCCATGGCTCAGCCCGAGCCGCAGCCCTCCACGCCGCGCCCCAAACCCGCCGCCAAGGCCCAGATGCCTGCCGCCGCGCCCGTTGCCGAGCAACCGGCCATGGACAAGCCGCGCCGCGAACGCAAGCCCAAACCCCAGGCCAGCCTGTGGAAGCCGGAAGACTTCGTGGTCGAACCGCAGGAAGGCAAGACCCGCTTCCACGACTTCAAGCTCTCCAACGAGCTGATGCACGCCATCCATGACCTGGGCTTCCCGTACTGCACGCCGATTCAGGCCCAGGTGCTGGGCCACACCCTGCGTGGCCAGGACGCCATCGGGCGCGCGCAGACCGGCACCGGCAAGACCGCCGCGTTCCTCATCTCGATCATCTCTCAGTTGCAGCAGACGCCGCCGCCCAAAGAGCGCTACATGGGCGAGCCGCGTGCACTGATCATCGCGCCAACCCGCGAGCTGGTGGTACAGATCGCCAAGGACGCCGCCGCCCTGACAAAATACACCGGCCTGAACGTCATGACCTTCGTCGGCGGCATGGACTTCGACAAGCAGCTCAAGGCGCTCGAAGCGCGCCATTGTGACATCCTCGTGGCTACCCCTGGCCGCCTGCTGGACTTCAACCAGCGCGGCGATGTGCACCTGGACATGGTCGAGGTGATGGTGCTGGACGAAGCCGACCGCATGCTGGACATGGGCTTCATCCCGCAGGTACGGCAGATCATTCGCCAGACCCCGCCCAAGAGCGAGCGCCAGACCCTGCTGTTCTCTGCCACCTTCACCGACGACGTGATGAACCTGGCCAAGCAGTGGACCACCGACCCTGCGATCGTCGAGATCGAGCCGGAGAATGTCGCCAGCGAAACCGTCGAACAGCACGTGTTCGCAGTGGCGGGCAGCGACAAGTACAAGCTGCTGTACAACCTGGTGACCCAGAACAAGTGGGAACGGGTGATGGTGTTCGCCAACCGCAAGGACGAAGTGCGGCGTATCGAGGAAAAACTGGTGCGCGACGGTATCAATGCCGCCCAGCTGTCGGGCGATGTGCCGCAGCACAAGCGCATACGTACCCTGGAAAGCTTCCGCGAGGGCCGGATTACCGTGCTGGTGGCCACCGACGTGGCGGGGCGAGGCATTCACATCGACGGCATCAGCCATGTGATCAACTTCACTCTGCCGGAAGACCCGGATGACTACGTGCACCGCATCGGCCGCACGGGCCGTGCCGGCACCAGTGGCGTGTCGATCAGCTTTGCCGGCGAGGATGACTCCTACCAGTTGCCGGCGATCGAAGAGTTGCTGGGGCGCAAGATCAAGTGCGAGATGCCACCGGATGAGCTGCTTACACCGGTGCCGCGCAAACACCATTGATGCGGGGCTGCTTTGCAGCCCAATCGCCGGCAAGCCGGCTCCCACTGGGTTTTGCGCTGAGCTGGAGAGCAGCGGGGTGCCTGCGGAGCCGGCTTGCCGGCGATCCGGGGCAAAGCCCCGGCCAATCGATCAGACCTTACCAGCGCCCCGCCGCATCCTGATCACTCTGCCTGCCTTCGACCCAGCGCGGGCCCTCCTGGGTATTCTCCTTCTTCCAGAACGGCGCACGAGTCTTCAGGTAATCCATGATGAAATTGCAGGCATCGAAAGCCGCCTGCCGATGGGCACTGGCCACACCGACGAACACGATCGGCTCCCCAGGCTCCAGCGCACCAATGCGATGCAGCACTTCAACCTTCAGCAACGGCCAGCGCTGCTCGGCCTCGACCACAATCTTCGCCAAAGCCTTCTCGGTCATGCCAGGGTAATGCTCCAGGAACATCCCGGCCACGTCCCGGCCATCATTGAAATCGCGCACGTAACCAACGAACCCGACCACCGCGCCCACGCCGACATTGGCGGCATGCATGGCATTGACCTCGACCCCGGGGTCGAACGCGCCATCCTGCACTCGCACTGCCATGCTCAGCCTCCGGTCACCGGTGGGAAGAACGCCACCTCATCGCCCGCTTCCAGCGGCTCATCGAGCCTGCACAGCTCTTCGTTGCGCGCGCACATCAGGTTCTGCTCGGCCAGCACCTGGTACTGCCCACCCTTGGCCACCAGGGCCTGGCGTACATCGTCAAGCACCTTGAAGTCGCCCTCCAGGCGCTCGGCATCCACACCAAGCAACTCACGGTAACGGGCGAAATACATCACTTTCACATTCATCACGCATCCACCTTGTAGTGGCCGCTTTTGCCACCGAGCTTTTCCAGCAGGCGCACCTGCTCGATGACCATACCCTTGTCCACGGCCTTGCACATGTCATAGATCGTCAGCGCCGCGACGCTGGCAGCGGTCAATGCTTCCATCTCCACACCGGTCTGTCCGGCCAGCTTGCAGCGCGCGACGATGCGCACCGCATCCGTGCCTTCTGCGCTGAGTTCGACCTTGACGCTGGTGAGCATCAAAGGGTGGCACAACGGGATCAGGTCGCTGGTCTTCTTCGCCGCCTGAATGCCGGCGATACGCGCCACGGCGAACACATCGCCCTTGGGGTGCTCACCCTCGACGATCATCTGCAAGGTCTGCGGCAACATCCGCACGCGCGCCTCAGCGGTGGCCTCGCGCTCGGTCACGGCCTTTTCAGTGACGTCGACCATGTTGGCCCGCCCCTGGGAATCAAGATGTGTCAGCACTGCTCTGCTCCTGTGAAGGGAACACAGAGTGTAAACCTGTGGGTCAGGTTTGAGCAGTGGAAAAAACCGGGCGGCGCACCGCCCGGTTCGAGAGGTTACAGGTGCGACTCGGCGTACTCGGCCAGCACCGAGCGCGGTACACCTTGCAAGGTGATGTGCACGCCGTGAGGGAAGTCCTTGAAGCGTTCGGTCAGGTAGGTCAGGCCCGAACTGGTCGCGGACAGGTAGGGGGTGTCGATCTGCGCCAGGTTGCCCAGGCAGACCACCTTGGAACCGGAGCCGGCACGGGTGATGATGGTTTTCATCTGGTGCGGCGTCAGGTTCTGGCACTCGTCGATCAGGATCAGGCTCTGCTGGAAGCTGCGGCCCCGGATGTAGTTCAGCGATTTGAACTGCAGCGGGACCCGCTCGAGGATGTACTCGACACTGCCGTGGGTGCTCTCGTCATCCATGTGCAACGCTTCGAGGTTGTCGGTGATCGCACCCAGCCAAGGTTCCATTTTCTCGGCTTCGGTCCCCGGCAGGAAACCGATTTCCTGGTCCAGCCCCTGCACGCTGCGGGTAGCGATGATACGGCGGTAACGCTTGCTGACCATGGTCTGCTCGATAGCCGCTGCCAGCGCCAGGATAGTCTTGCCGGAGCCGGCGGCGCCGGTCAGGTTGACCAGGTGAATATCCGGGTCGAGCAACGCGAACAGCGCCAGGCTTTGATGGATATCCCGCGGTTTGAGGCCCCAGGCCTCCTGGTGCAGCAGTGGCTCCTGGTGCAGGTCGAGCAGCAGCAGTTCATCTTCGCGGATGCCCTTGATCCAGCCGACGAACCCTTGCTCATCGATGATGAACTCGTTGACATGCACTGCCGGCAGGTTGTCGATCAGTTGCACCCGGTGCCAGGTTCGGCCCCGCTCCTGACGGGTATCGACCTTGCTGACACGGTCCCAGAACGAACCGGTGACCGAGTGGTAGCCCTTGGAAAGCAGCGAGACGTCATCGACCAGCTGGTCGGTGCTGTAATCTTCGGCCGCGATACCGCAGGCCCGCGCCTTAAGGCGCATGTTGATGTCTTTGGTTACCAGCACCACGTCCAGGTCGGCACGTTTGGCCCGAAGTTCCAGCAACTGGTTGATGATGATGTTGTCGTTGAGGTTCTCCGGCAGCAGCCGATTGGGTTCGTTGCGAGGGCTCATCAGGATCGAAAGGAAGCCCTTGGGCCCACTCTTGCCACGCTGTATGGGTACGCCCTGCTCGACATCGCTGGGCGAGGCGTCACCGAGGGTCTGGTCGATCAGGCGGATGGCCTGGCGACATTCGGCGGCGATGGACTGTTTACCGGTCTTGAGCTTGTCGAGTTCCTCCAGCACCGTCATCGGAAGGGCGACGTGGTGCTCCTCGAAGTTGAGAAGTGCGTTGGGGTCGTGAATCAGGACGTTGGTATCGAGCACATAGAGGATTGGCTTGCTGGAGGAAGGGTTGCGTCCTTGGTCATCCATACTCGGTCACCTTATGTCGAAGCCACACGGCGCGGTCTGCTGCGCCGCAGAGTGACTGCCGTTCTCCCCGTATCCGCGTTGCTACGGGCGGGAAGTGAACCTGGCAAGGTGGGCTCGGATGACGCCACCTGTGCTGCAGGAATCGGCTGTCTGGTTTCTTCATACCGCAAAAAGCATGACTAAAAAAAGCATTTTTACGTGTTGGTGAAGTTTATTTTTCCGATTGACGAACAGGACTTGGCGATGGACCCAGACGGGACTACAGTCAGAAGTCAGACCCGTTATTCCTGATAGCCGTATTCACGGCAATCCTCCCAGCCAATGCCGCTTTGCGCGGTATGTTCCAGCAACCATTGCACCGCCGGCTGCGCCTTGGGCAGGCTGTCATGGAACTGGATCACGCCCTTGCGCCACAGCAGCATCAAGGTCACCACCCGCTGGGCCGAGGCTTGGGCTGTCAACGGGCCGTCATCCTGTGCGTCGATATCCCACAGCGACACCCGCAGCTGCTGGCTGGCCATGAATGCCTCGCCATCGGCCCGGCGCTGGCCATAGGGCGGGCGGAACAACGGCACATACTGCTCAGGCAGGTCGGCCTGGATCCGCGCCTGGCTGCGCCTGAGCGAATCCTGCCAGCCATTCCACTGCGCATGCGAGCGATACTCCCACCCCTGAAGCCCCACGCACTGGCCATCATAGAGCTGCCCCAGCGCACCGGCCGCTCCAGCGTCACGGCGCTGCTGCAAGCGGTTGCCCAGTACAAAGAAGGTGCCCTGCATCTTCTGTTTGCGCAGGTAAGCGGTCAGCGTGTCGGTCGTGCTGCCCTGGGGGCCGGGGCCGCCCACGAAGGTCAGCAAGAACATGCGGTCATTCAGCTCATCGCCGCTGCGCTCACGATTGGACAGGCGTTCGACCTCGCTGGTGATCTGCGGCAACAGCGCCGCCTTGCGCAGTTGCTCATCCAGGTAGCGCACATGGAACTGGTGGCTTGGTTCGACCCAGCCGGTATAGAAGGTGCCGACATCGGTAGCGAACGTCGCAGCCCTTGTGCGCAAATCGGCCATGGACTCCACCACGTAGCAGAACGAGGCATCCTGCTCGCAGCTGCGCTGGGCCTACTGGTAGCCCTGCCACAAACGCTGCCACATGCGCGCCCGCAGCGCCCGGACCTTCTGCAGGTTGATCTGCCGCAAGCCCAGGCGCGCAGCCAGCGCCCCATCGTCGAGCAGCTCACTTTCGTGCAGTACCTGGGCAAACGACAGGATCTCTGCGCGCGAGGCGACATCGAACAACGCAGGACTGTCCAACTGTTCGGGCCACAGGCTGCGGTCCAGGCTGGCGGGGGGGATAGGGGCGGCTTGGGCGGCCAGGCTCAGGAGTGAGGCCAGCAAGACACCGGCAATGCGCACGATCGGTCTCTCCGTCACAGCGAAACGCGCACTATAGCGCCTGCTCATCCGATGGTCTGTGACTATTGTCGCCATAGTTTGGCGTTCCCCCCTTCAGTCCGTAGAATCCCCGGCAACGATTCCAGGAGCCGACCCAATGCTGACGGTGATTTCCCCCGCCAAGACCCTCGATTACGACACCCCACCGGTGACCGAGCGTTTTACCCTGCCCCAGTACCTGGACGACTCCCAGGAGCTGATCGTGCAACTGCGTGAGCTGTCACCGGCGCAGATCAGCGAGCTGATGCACCTGTCGGACAAACTCGCCGGCCTCAACGCCGCCCGCTTTGGCAGCTGGACGCCAGACTTCACGCCGGCAAATGCCAAGCAGGCCCTGCTGGCCTTCAAGGGTGACGTGTATACCGGGCTGGACGCCGAAACCCTGAGCGAAGACGACTTCACCTACGCCCAGCAGCACCTGCGCATGCTTTCGGGCCTGTACGGCCTGCTGCGCCCGCTCGACCTGATGCAGCCCTACCGCCTGGAAATGGGTACCAAGCTGGCCAATGCCCGTGGCAAGGACCTGTATGCCTTCTGGGGCACGCGTATCAGCCAATGGCTGAACCAGGCGCTGACCGAGCAGGGCGATGACCTGCTGTTGAACCTGGCCAGCAACGAGTATTTCAGCGCGGTGAAACGCAGCGCCCTGAAAGGCCGGGTAATCAACGTCGACTTCAAGGACCTGAAGAACGGCCAGTACAAGATCATCAGTTTCTACGCCAAGAAAGCCCGCGGCATGATGAGCCGCTTCGTGATCCAGGAACGGGTCAATGACCCGCAGCAGCTCAAGCAGTTCGATGTACAGGGCTACTACTACAGCGCCGAACAGTCCAAGCCTGATCACCTGGTGTTCTTGCGCGATCATCCGGCCGAGTGAGTGCCTGCACCACCGCCAAGCCCTGGTCCCTGGATCTGTGACAACCGACCGGGCCGCACAGCGGCCCCTTACGGAATTCGTACATAACCCGCCGACAGCCCCACCACCTCGACCCCCTGCGCTACCGCGACACCTGCCGTGACCGGTACCTTGCGCCCCTGTCGATCGCCCGTAGCCCGGTAGACCACGTAAGCCTGCCCCGCCTCATCCACCTGCAGCGCCTCTGCCGGTACCGCAATGCCCTGCTCCGTTCTGTGCGCGATCACTGTCAACTGCGCCGTCATCCCAAGGCGCAACAACGGTGTCGACGGCTCCCTCGGCATCTCCAAGGCCACCCGTACGTCGTACCAGGCCCCCTGCCCTTCATCGTTCCTGGCCTGAAGGGCAACGCGTTGCACCTGGCCGGCAAGTGGCTGACCGGCGATGATGACCTCGACCTCCAGCCCTTCGCGCAGCCTGTCCAGATCATGCTCCTGGACTGCGGCAAGCACCTGCAGCTGGCTCAGGTCGACCAGCGTCAGCAATGGCGCACCCTGGCTCACCTGCTGGCCCGCTTGCAGGTGCCGTGAGGCACCGCCCCCAGCGTTGTCGGCACGCACCACCAAGGCCGCAAAAGGCGCCCTGACCACCCTGCGCTCACGCTGGGCCAGCATCGCCTGCCAGCGGGCGTGGGTATTAGCCAGCGCCATCTGTGCAATGCGCAGCTCATCGCCTCGCCCGCGTTCGCGCACCAGGCTCAGCTCCTGTTCGGCATCTTGCAGTGCCTCGCGCTGAGCGACTACCTGCTGCGCCAGGCTGTCGACCTCGATGCGGGCGACGATCCCCCGCTCGAACAGGCGTCGTGTGTCTGCCAGCGCGGCCTCGCTGGCTGCCAAAGCCCCCCGGGCGCCGAACATCGCGCGGCGCGCACGGGCCACCTGCGGCCCGGTTTGCCAACCCTGCAGCAGGCGCACGCTAGTCCGCGCCTTGAGCCACTCGGCCTCGGCCTGGCGTATCTGTACATCCAGTTGTGCGGTATCGAGCCTGAACAGTGGCTGGCCTGGAGCCACCCGCTGCCCTGGCTCCACCTCCACTTCGGCGACCACACCGTCGAATGGCGCAGCCTGGATCTGCTGGTGGACCGCCTGCACTCTGCCGACCAGGCCCACCCGGCTTTCCAGCCGCTGCGGCTCAACCCACAACCAGCGCGCCGCGACATCCTGCCCCTGGCTAGCAGGCCAGGCTTGCCACAGGAGCCACGCTGCCGGCCACGCCAGCAGCCACAACAGCAACCGCCATCTAATCATTGAGCGCCACAGCCCAGCTTTCCAGCGTGGTACCCAGTGTCCGGTCGAGTTCAGCCTGGCCATTGAGGTAGGCAACTCTGGCATCCAGTTCGACGCTCTGCGCATGGCGCAAATCGCTCTCGAAGCTGAGCACCTGGAAATTGCTCGAGCGTCCGACGGCAAGTTTTTCCTGTTCTATCTCCAGCTTGCGCCGCGATAGCGCCAGCGCCCGTGCGGCAATTTCCAGCTGGCGCCAACGCACCTGGGAATCGCGCACTGCAGTCAACACATCGCGCTGGAGTTGCTGGCGCGCCTCGGCCAGGCTGACCTGCTGCCTTTCGACCGCCACGCGGGCACGTACCTCGGCCTGACGCCGGCTCAGGTCTCCAAGCGGTATTTCCAGCTCCAGCCCTACATAGTGCTCCCAGCCGGCCTGGTTGCCAGGGCGCTGGCGCGTCTGGCTGGCCCCGCCGACCAGCGACACGTCCCACCATTGCTCATTGCGTGCCACCTGCAGCTCAATCAACGCCTGCTCACCCGTGATCACCTGCATCAGATACGCAGGCTGCAGCGCTTCGGCTTGGGTCAGAGCCTGCGCAGTATCGACCTGCAAGCGCTGGACGTGGACCTTTTCCACTGCTCGCAAAGGGGTGGCCAGGTCCACTGCCAACACTTGGGCCAACGCCAGCCGGCTTGCGTGGAGCTGATTACGGCTGCTTTCGAGCGCCAACTCCTGCCCAGCCACCTCGGCTTCGGCCTGAACCTTGTCGAATGCGGCCATGCGCCCGGCAGCGATCAGCGCCTGGTTCACCTCTACCAACTGCTGCGCCCGGGCCAGCGCCTGCTGGGCAATGTGCAACTGCTCCTGGGCGTGAAGCAGTTCGCGATAGTGCAGGATGGTACGCGTGATCACTTCAGCCACGCGGTCTTTGAGCACCAGCCGGTTTAGTTGCTCGGCCAGCAGCGCCTGGCGTAGCGGTGCACTGGCCACCTCGCGCCCGGCACCGCGCAGCAGCGGCTGAATCACCATCAGGTTGGCGCCATCACGGTAATGTACGCCAGCCCTGTCGGCGCGTGTCTGGCCGTACGCCCAGTCCAGGCTCAGCCTTGTGCCGTAGGGCGTGAGCAGGCTCGCCGCCGGAGCGAGCTGGACTTCGCGGTAGTGGTCATCACTGTTGCGATTGCCAAGGTAGCGTGCCTTGAATGACAGCTGCGGGGCATAGTGATCACGCGCCACGCGCAGGTCGAATTTCTGCGCGATGCGCTCAAGATAAGCACTGCGGACGGCGCGGTTGTCGCGCAGGGCCAAGGCAACGGCATCGGCCAGCTCCAGCGATACCTCGGCGCCCCCGCTGGCCGCCCAGGCAGTGGCCGACACCGCAAAGCCGTGGTCCGAACGCGGCAGCTGCAGCGGGTCAGCAGCCAGTACGGCACCGCCCAGCAGCGCCGAGCACAGAAAAACGAGCCATCTAGTCATCGCGCAACGCCAATACAGGTTGCAGGTGCGCCGCAGCCAGTGCCGGTTGCAAGCCGAAGAAAAGGCCGAGCGCCAACGCGCTGCCCATGCCCAGCGCTATCGATGACGCATCCAGCGCATAGCGCCAGCCTGACACCAGGGCAAAGCCCCAGCTCGCCGCTAGCCCCACCAGTGTTCCGAGCAACGCTCCGCCAACCGCCAGCAACAGCGCTTCGAGCAGGAACAACCAGGCAATATCGCGGGTGCGTGCGCCCAGCGCCAAGCGCACGCCGATCTCGCGACGGCGCTGCGCTACGCTCATCAGCATCACAGTCATCACCCCGACCCCACCCAACAGCAATGCGATACCGGCGAACCCGGCGAGCACCCACGTGAACATCCGTGACTGGTTAGCCATCCCTTCCAGCAGCTGCTGTGGCAGTTGCACGTCGACCTCGTAACCTGGCAATCGTGCAGCCAGGTAGTCAGTCAGCGCCTGCGCCGTGCCCGTCAACACCGCGACATCATGCCCGCGTGCAAGCACCGTCCCCACCTCGGGCGCAGCGCCCAGGCGGCGCATACCCGGCAAGGGCATCAGCAGAACATCGTCGACCTGTATTGGCAGCATCGGGTTGTAACCCCGCTGCGCAAGCACGCCAACCACCTCGAACAGGTAGCGGCCCGACTGCAGACGATCGCCCACACGCGCACCCAGTTGCCGGGCCAGCGTGGCCCCCAGCAATACATGCGTGGTGTCATCGTCGTAGGCGGACAACAAGCGGCCCTGGCTGGCTTGCAGGTCCAGCACTTGCGCCAGTTGCAGCGTGCTTGCGCCGACCAGGGTCTCATGGCGCTTGCTTGCCAATTGCACTGTGGCCACAGAAACCAGCAATGGCGCAGCGGCGCGAATGGACGCTGGCAGTACTGACAGGTCCAGTGCCACGGGTGCTGCAACTTCAGCGGGGCGTTGCAGATTGGCGACCAGCAGTTCACTGCCCATGCCTCGATACAGCTGCCGAGCATGCTGCGTGGCGCTGTGGCCGATATTGAGCAAGGCCACCAGCGCAGCACACCCCACTGCGATGCCGATCAGCGCCAGCCAGGCGCGGGGGCCTGCCTGACGCAAGCTGACCAACGCCTCGCTCAAGCGCTGTGGCCACGAAGGGCCATAAGCCTCAGGCATCAAAGGCCCCACCGTTGCGCACCTCGATGCAACGGTCCATGTGCCGCGCCATGGCAGGGTCGTGGGTGACCATCAGCAAGGTCACGCCCCGCTCACGATTGAGTGCCAGTAACAGCGCTGCGATACCCTCGGCCGTGGCGCCATCGAGATTACCGGTCGGCTCATCGGCCAGCAGCAACGCGGGCTCCGTCACCAGCGCCCGGGCGATGGCGACCCGTTGCCGCTGGCCACCGGACAAGTCGGCAGGCAGGTGCTGCGCCCGCTGACCTAGCCCGACCGCCTCCAGTTGCTGCTGTGCCGCCTGGCGTGCCGCTACCCGCCCGATGCCCCGGTAACTCAACGGCAAAGCGACGTTGTCCAGCGCAGTCAGGCGCGGCAGCAGGTTGAAGCCCTGGAAGATGAAACCCAGCAGGCGATTACGCATGATTGCGCGCTGGTCGGCGGTGGCGGCGGTCATGTCCCGGCCAGCCAGCACTATCTGGCCACGGCAAGGCTGGTCGAGCAGGCCGATCAGGTTGAGCAAGGTACTTTTGCCCGAGCCGGAAGGGCCGATGATGGCGCAGGTCTGGCCGCAGGGGATGGACAAAGAGACATCTTGCAGGACTGGCTGGCAGCCCAGAATGCGCGCGATACCGTTCACGCAGACTATCGGGTTCATGCCTTGCCCCCCCCATTCTCACCCTGAAATGCAGCGTCGCTCTGCGAGTCGAGTGCTTTCGCTTGATCGCTTCGTGCCGATTTCCACTCCTTTGCCAGCATGTCGATCAACGAAGTATCAAACTCCGGCTGCGGCACTTCATGCTGCGACAACTGCATCATGATATCGGCCTCATAGTTCCCATACTCGGCAACTTCAATGGGCGGTAGAGCATTATAAAAGTCTAGAATCTCATGCAACCCTTCATCAATTCGGCCCGTTCGCTGATATTCAGCATTCATCTTGCCGCTTATTGATTGTGCCCACTGGTTATGCTGGTCTGTTTTTTCGAACATTGCAGCACGCCGCTCACTCACCGTGAAAGCCCCGCTTTCATCGTAAATGATCAGGCTTAGCTGCTCGCGACTAAAACCCTTGAATGGGTTGCTACCTTTGCCACTTGCAAAATCATTGGCTTGGCGCGCACGCGCCAGCAACTCGGCATTATCCGTATCCGGTAGCTGTGAATCATAAAAGTCTTTCGCCAAGGAATATGAAAGCCCTCCCAACCGGTCAAGAATGCTGGCTGCAAGGTCTGCCAGCTCACTACGAGAGAGCTGGCTATCACGCAACGCCGCACGCTCGGCAGCAGCGCTCAACTGTTTAGCCAGGCTCGAAATTTTTTCTTCACCATTCCCCGTTTTGCTGTCTATTTTCTGCGCGTCTACAAGGTCAGATTCCTCTACACGCCTGACAGTTAGAGCCGTGCCAACCTGGCTTTTATATACCCCACGACCATTGACTCCATCCATATACATAACTCCTGCTGCTGATGCAGCACCCACCTTTCGCACAAATACTTCAATTACACTTCGCCGGCGCATACCGGCAAAGTGCAGACGTTGAGAAGCAGACTGAAACGCCACTCACCTCATCGTGAATTCAACTTTCCATGCGAAGTCAGCGGATGTACTCGTAATAGTCGCCGTGCACGTTGCCCCGCCACTTGGCGTTGCGGTTTTGGTCCACTGGGGCTGCTTGATTCCCCCCGGTAACATACGCATCTGAAATGTGGTGCCAAAAGCACACGTCTTGCTGCCAATGGTGTAGCGCACCATCGCACCATTTACGTCCGGGCTTACCAACCGCTGCACGCGCATGAAGGTGGAAGATGAGGCTGGAATCATATTGGAGGGTTTAGGGTTGGCGATCTGATAGCTACTGGTCTCATTTGAGGTCACCAGTTTCATGACTGCGGGCTGAGCGCCGAGATTTTTGATGGTCACCTCAACGGGCGGCCCCGCCTGCGCCAGGCCGGCGGCAAGCAGCGATACGGTGGCAAGCACAATCTGCGATGTCTTTTTCATTAGCGTGATCTCGTCTCTTCCATGTGATTAAGGATGAGACGCCCCTGATGGCCAGTGGCCTCAGGCTGCCCAAGACGCTCCGTCGTTCATGGACAGCTCCGAATAGGGGCGTCCAAGGGTGTTAACGACCAGCCCCGGAAAAACCTTAGCTTTCGCATGGCTTTGAATATTTCTGAATGTGAACCCGCACCACACTGAAGCAGGGATCACGCAGCCACCATGCCAACAAACCAGCGCCAAAAAATCGGCATACGAGCCGTTATCGCAAACCGTCATAAGCCCATTCGTAGTTTTTTGACGAATTTTGAAAAAAATTTTTCGGTGCTGGCACAAAAATATCTCACCCGGATTTCGCCCTTTATATACAGGGGTGCGCCTAAGGCGTGCTATCAGTTTGAAAGTATTCGCCACTGAAGAATTATTTAGAAATCTTTCATCGAGGCGAAACCCACCCAGGAACTTCTTCTGTGACGCATCGCTCATAGTGCCGTAACGAATTTCATGCCTGTGCGGTGTGAGAGATGACTTACAGATGACAAGCAGCCGCGAACCAATAGCGGCTCCGAAACTTTTAACAGATGCCACGGGTACTCCCGTAGGCCCTGCCCAGCAGGAGAGACGCGCCCCTAAAGAATCGTCCTAGTGGTTGATTTCAAAGGATTTTTCCACTTGAAAGAACAAGCACAGCAACGCGCCAAGTAGCGCTTTGCAATAAAGACGGCTGCATTTCAGGGCACGCCTATTAATTACTGGCCTTTGACTGCCAACTTTGAGTGCACAACGTTGTGCGCTCCGGATTTATTCATGCCTGCGCTCGGTGAAGTGTGCATTCGCCATGGGATCCGTGCGCCCTAAAACTGTTGTTAATCAACCCGGTCCGGCTCTTCCCGGAAGAGCTGGCGTGATAAACACATGAGGTGATAGCGATGCGTATCAGCATCTTTGGTTTGGGTTATGTGGGTGCGGTCTGTGCAGGCTGCCTGACGGCGCGAGGCCATGACGTGATTGGTGTGGACGTGTCCAGCACCAAGATCGACCTGATCAACCAGGGCAAGTCGCCCATCGTCGAACCTGGCCTGGAAGCACTGCTGCAGCAGGGCATCGCCAACGGCCGCCTGCGTGGCACCACCGACTTCGCCGAGGCCATCCGCGCCAGCGACGTGTCGATGATCTGCGTCGGTACCCCAAGCAAGAAAAATGGCGACCTGGGCCTGGAATACATCGAGTCGGTCTGCCGCGAAATCGGCTACGTCCTGCGTGACACCACCCGCCGCCACACCATCGTGGTGCGCAGCACTGTGCTGCCAGGCACGGTCAAGAACGTGGTCATCCCGATTCTCGAAGACTGCTCGGGCAAGAAGGCCGGCGTCGACTTCGGCGTCGCGGTCAACCCCGAGTTCCTGCGTGAAAGCACCGCGATCAAGGACTACGACCACCCACCGATGACTGTCATCGGCGAACTGGACAGCGCCAGCGGCGACGTCCTGCAAAGCCTGTACGAAGAACTCGATGCACCGATCATCCGCAAGCCGATCGAAGTCGCCGAGATGATCAAGTACACCTGCAACGTCTGGCACGCCACCAAGGTCACCTTCGCCAACGAAATCGGCAACATCGCCAAGGCGGTCGGCGTCGATGGCCGCGACGTGATGGACGTGGTCTGCCAGGACAAGGTGCTGAACCTGTCGCAGTACTACATGCGCCCTGGCTTCGCCTTCGGCGGCTCGTGCCTGCCCAAGGACGTGCGCGCCCTCACCTACCGTGCCGCCAGCCTCGACGTACGGGCGCCACTGCTCGACTCGCTGATGCGCAGCAACGAATCGCAGGTGCAGAACGCCTTTGAACTGATCGAAGCCCACGACAAGCGCAAGGTCGCCTTGCTGGGCCTGAGCTTCAAGGCCGGTACCGACGACCTGCGTGAAAGCCCACTGGTGGAGTTGGCCGAGCGCCTGATCGGCAAAGGCTACCAACTGGACATCTACGACGAGAACGTCGAGTACGCCCGTGTTCACGGTGCGAACAAAGAGTACATCGAGTCGAAGATCCCGCACGTCTCGTCGCTGCTCAACGCCAACTTCCAGAAGGTCATCGACAACGCCGACATCATCGTCCTGGGCAACCGTGACGAGCAGTTCCGCGCCCTTGCCGAACAGGCACCGGCTGGCAAGCAAGTGATCGACCTGGTCGGTTTCATGAGCAAGCCAACCTGCACTACCCGCGGTACCGAAGGCATCTGCTGGTAAGCCAGCGGCCCGGCAGCGCAGGCCTCCTGCGCTGCCCTTTTCCCAGAATTCTCGACGGATGCTGAACATGCAAAGGCTACAGAAAGTGCTGTTGCAGTGCGCCGGTTGGCTGCTCTACATGAGCCTGCTCATGTTGATCGCCCTGGCCTTGCCGGCCGAAATCTTCGACTCGCAGTCCAAGCACTTCATCTTCCTGGTCGGCGCAGTCGGCATCTGGCGCTACTCCATGGGCGCCACCCATTTCATTCGCGGCATGATCTTCCTATACGGCGTGTACCCCTACCTGCGCCGCAAGGTGCAGAAGATGGGCAGCGCGGCCGACCCGTCGCACGTGTACCTGATGGTCACCAGCTTTCGCATCGAAGCGTTGACCACTGCCCAGGTGTACAGCTCAGTGATCCGTGAAGCGATCGATTGCGGCTTCCCCACCACCGTGGTCTGTTCGCTGGTGGAAATGTCCGATGAACTGCTGGTAAAGAGCCTGTGGGCCAAATACAACCCGCCCGCCCACGTGAAGCTGGACATCGTGCGCATCGCCGGAACCGGCAAGCGTGATGGCCTGGCGTACGGCTTTCGCGCCATCTCGCGGATGCTGCCGGATGAGAACGCCGTTGTCGCGGTGATCGACGGCGACACCGTGCTGGCCGAAGGCGTGGTTCGCAAGACCGTACCGTGGTTCAAGCTGTACCCGAACGTCGGTGGCCTGACCACCAACGAGTTCTGCGAAGTGCGCGGTGGCTACATCATGAGCGAGTGGCACAAGCTGCGCTTCGCCCAGCGCCACATCAACATGTGCTCGATGGCCCTGAGCAAGCGCGTGCTGACCATGACCGGGCGCATGTCGATGTTCCGTGCCAGCGTCGTGACCAACCCCGAGTTCATCGCCGACGTCGAAAGCGACTCGCTGATGCACTGGCGCCTGGGCCGCTTCAAGTTCCTCACCGGGGACGACAAGTCCAGCTGGTTCAGCCTGATGCGCCTTGGCTATGACACCTTCTACGTGCCGGACGCCGCCATCAACACGGTCGAGCACCCGCCGGAGAAGAGCTTCCTCAAGGCCAGCCGCAAACTGATGTACCGCTGGTACGGCAACAACCTGCGGCAGAACTCCCGCGCGCTGGGCTTGGGCATGCGCCGTCTGGGACTGTTTACCAGCATCGTGCTGTTCGATCAGCGCGTGTCGATGTGGACCAGCCTCTTGGGCCTGACCGTGGCCGTGATCGCCAGCCTCAAGTTCGGCCTCGGCTTCCTGCTGGTGTACCTGCTGTGGATCGGCATCACCCGCCTGATCCTCACCATCATGCTGCTGTGCTCGGGGCACAACGTCGGCCCGGCCTATCCGCTGATCCTCTATTACAACCAGATCGTCGGCGCACTGATGAAGATCTACGTGTTCTTCCGCCTCGACAAGCAGTCCTGGACCCGTCAACCGACTGCCCTGAAACGCGACCTCGCCAGTTTTCAACAATGGTTCAACACCTGGTCCTCGCGGACCATGACCTTCTCGGCTGCCAGCATCTTCGTCGCTGTGCTGTTCATGGTCGTGTGAGCCCAACCCGGATCGGAACTAACAGGAACAAACCACCATGAATACCGCCGTGAACGTCAATGTCGTGCATGAGTCCGAAGCCCAGCGCCAGCACGCCCGGGTGCGCATCCCGGCCAAGCTGCGCTACCTGGATGGCGAACGCCAGACCCATGAGGTGAAGGTCGAAGACCTGTCCGCTGGCGGCTTGAGTTTTTACGCCAAGCAGCCGCTGCAGGTCGGCCAGGTACTGCGCGGGCGCTTGCAGTTCGTGGTCGACAACCTGGGCCTGTCGATGGACATCGAGTTTCAGGTGCGCTCCTGCAACCCGAGCGATGGCCGTACCGGTGCGCAGTTCCAGAACCTCGAACCCCGCGACATCGCCACCCTGCGCCACATCATCACCAGCCACCTTTCGGGTGAACTGATCAGCGTCGGCGACGTGCTCAGCACCCTGCAGCGCGACAACTTCACCAAGGCGCGCAAACAGAAGGACGGCGGCTCTGGCCTGTCCGCTTTCGGCCGCCTCAAGGCAGTGACCGTGACCCTCGGGGTGTTCGTCGTTGGTGTAGCCGCCTTCGGCTTCGTCGCCAAATCGCTGTACGGCATGTACTTCGTCAGCCACGCCGAAGCCGGCGTGGTCGCGGTGCCGACCACCAACATCACCATGCCGCGTGACGGCACCGTCAACAGCCTGGTCGAGCCTGGCGGCATGGTGGTCAAGGGCGCGCCGCTGGCAAGCTTCAGCACCAGCATGCTGGACATGCTCAAAGGCCACCTGGACGACTCGCAGCTGGAACCGGCCAAGGTCGAGGAACTGTTCGGCAAGCAACTCTCCGGCACCCTCACCAGCCCCTGCGATTGCGTAGTCGCCCGCCAGCTGGTGGACGATGGCCAGTACGCCGCCAAGGGCCAGCCGATCTTCCAGCTGATCCCGCGTACCAGCAACCCGATGGTCGAGGCACGCTTCAGCTACCGCCAGTTCGACGAAGTCAAGCCAGGTACCCGCGTCAACTTCCAGGTGGCGGGCGAAACCGAAGTGCGCACCGGCCAGATCGTCAGCAGCGCCAGCCTCGACAGCGAAAACCTGGCCTCCGACATCCGCGTGCAGATCAAACCAGACGGCGGCCTGCCTGCCGAACTGGCCGGGCGCCCTGCATCGGTCAGCAGCGACCGTGGCCCTTCGCTCAACTGGCTGATCGACAAAGCCGTGGCCCGTGGGCTGTAAGAGGATCAAACGATGATTCCCCACAAGAAAAGCGCAAGCCTGGGCCTCTGTGCCCTGGCCGCGGCGATCGCCCTGGCAGGCTGTGCGGGCCTGCCTGACCAGCGCCTGGCCAACGAAGCCCTCAAGCGCGGTGACACCGCGCTGGCCGAGCGCAACTACAAGGCCCTGGCTGACTTGGGCTACAGCGACGCACAAGTAGGCCTGGCCGATATCAAAGTCGCTACCCGCGACCCTTCGCAGCTCAAGGAAGCTGAGGCCACTTATCGCGCTGCGGCGGCAACCTCGCCACGCGCCCAGGCACGCCTCGGCCGCCTGCTGGTGGCCAAGCCCGACAGCACCCAGGCCGAACGCGAAGAAGCCCAGGCCCTGCTCAAGCTCGCCGCCAAGCAGGGCCAAGGCAATACCCTGATCCCGCTGGCGATGCTCTACCTGACCTATCCGCAGAGTTTCCCCAACATCAATGCCCAGCAGCAGATCGACCAGTGGCGCGCTGCCGGCAACCCGGAAGCGGGCCTGGCCCAGGTGCTGCTGTATCGCACCCAGGGCACCTACGACCAGCACCTGGGTGAAGTCGAGAAGATCTGCAAGGCTGCGCTGAACACCAGCGACATCTGCTATGTCGAGCTGGCCACCGTGTATCAGAAACGCGGCCAGGCCGACCAGCAAGCCGCCCTGCTCGGCCAGCTCAAATCCGCTTATGCCCGCGGTGCGGTGCCTGCCACTCGGGTCGACAGCGTTGCCCGTGTACTGGCCGACCGTAGCCTGGGCCAGACTGACGAAAAAACCGCCAAAGCGCTGCTGGAACAGGTCGCCCCGGCCAATCCGGCTTCCTGGGTGAGCCTGGCGCAACTGGTCTACGACTTCCCGGAACTGGGCGACACCGACCAGCTGATGGCCTACATCGACAAGGGCCGCGAAGCCGAACAGCCGCGTGCCGAACTGTTGCTGGGCCGCCTGTACTACGAAGGCAAGACCTTGCCCGCCGATGCCGAAAAGGCCGAACACCACCTGCAGGCAGCTGCCGAGGCCGGCGAAATCAGCGCCCACTACTACCTTGGCCAGCTGTATCGCCGTGGCTACCTGGGCAACGTCGAGCCGCAAAAGGCCGTCGATCACCTGCTCAGCGCAGCCCGCGGCGGCCAGAACAGTGCCGACTATGCCCTTGCCCAGCTGTTCAGCGAAGGCCATGGCATTCGCCCACAACCTGGCAACGCCTGGGTATTCGCCCAGCTTTCGCAGGCCAACCCGACGCCGCAGTCCACCGAGCTGCTGCAGCAACTCGACCAGCAGCTCACGCCTGACCAGCGCAGCCAGGCGCAAAGCCTGCTGACGCAGGAAAAGCAGGCTCGCGGCAGCATGGCCCAAGGCGGCACCCTGGCCCTTGAGGCCCTGCAAGACGACGAAAAAGAAGTAGACGGTGAGGACTCGCTATGACGCTCAATCCCTTCGTGAAAGCCGGCATCGGCCTGAGCTTCGCCCTGCTGTGGTCCTGCCCGACCCTGGCCGACATGACCGCCCAGAAAAACTTCGGCCTGGATGTGAAGATCACCGGCCAGTCGGAAGACGATCGCGACCTGGGCACCCGCTCCGGCGGTGACGTCAACGGCCTGGGCCTTGACCTGCGCCCTTGGGTGTACGGCGAGCGCGGCAACTGGAGTGCCTTCGCCATGGGCCAGGCCGTTGCTGCCACAGACACCATCGAAACCGACACCCTGCGCCAGAACGATGACGGCACCACCACCGACACCGGTGACGACAGCCGCCAGCCTGACAAAAGCTACCTGGCCATGCGCGAGTTCTGGGTCGGCTACAGCGGCCTCACGGCTTACCCGGGCGAGCAACTGCGCCTTGGTCGCCAACGCCTGCGCAGCGACGACGGCATGTGGCGCGACACCAACATCGAAGCGTTGAACTGGACCTTCGACACCACCTTGCTCAAGGCTGACCTGGGTGTGGCCCAACGCTTCAGCGAATACCGCACCGACCTGACCGAGCTGGCCCCGGAAGACGAAGACCGTACGCACGTCTACGGTAACGTCGCCACGCAGTGGACACCCGGCCACTGGGTCGGCCTGCGGGCCCACCACACCCATGACAGCGGCAGCCTGAAAAGCCCGGGCGAAACCATCGACGCACTGGACAAGACCCGCACCGGCGACCTCACCTGGCTGGGCCTGGAAGCCAACAGCGACGCCTACAACTGGCGCAACGACCACACCGTCAACTACTGGGGCAGCCTGACCTGGCTGACCGGTGATCGCGACAAGCTCAACAGCCAGCTGGTCGGTGACGACCAGGTCGTCGTCGGCAAGCAGAGCGGCGACGTCAACGCCTGGGCCACCGACCTGGGCATCCGCCTGCGCCTGGACCCGAACTGGCAGGTCGGCGCGGCCTATGCCCGCGGCAGCGGCGGTGGTGGCGACGACGGTTCGAGCAACTTCGAGCAGACCGGCCTTGAGAGCAACCGCTCCAACTTCACCGGTACCCGTTCGCGCGTGCACCGCTTCGGCGAGGCCTTCCGCGGCGAGCTGGGCAACCTGCAGGCGGCCACCCTGTTCGCCTCCTGGCAACTGCGCGAGGACTACGACGCCAGCTTCATCTACCACAAGTTCTGGCGTGTCGATGGTTCGCAGAACATCGGCTCCAGCGGCATCAACGCCGCGGTCAACGACAACGGCGTGAGCCGCCCGCTGGTCAACGGCGAGAAAGACCTGGGCCAGGAAATGGACGTGGTCGTCACCAAGTACTTCAAGCAGGGCCTGCTGCCTGCTTCGATGAGCCAGGCGATCGACGAGCCGTCCGCGCTGGTGCGCCTGCGCGCCGGTGTGTTCAAGCCCGGCGATGCCTATGGCAAGGAAGCGGACTCCTACATGCACCGCGCCTTCGTCGACGTGATCTGGCGCTTCTAAGGCCGGTAGAGGACCTGCAATGAACCTTCACCCGCACTTACGTCACAGCCTTCTGGCCAGCGCTCTGCTGCTGGCCTCAGGGCTGGCCGTCGCCGCAGAACCTGCGGTGATCGCCAAGGAACTGCAGCATGCCAAGACCTACACCGTGTCCAGCGCACCGACCGAGCCGTTGCACATGGACCCGCCCAAGCTGCCCGATCTGAGCGGTTACACCGCCGCCGCTGTGCAGAAAAAGATCGACCGCAGCCACAAGGGCAAGGTCAGCGTGCGCCGCATGCTGCAGGAAGAATCGCTCAAGGAATTCATCGGCGGCGACAACAAGGCTGCCGAGTGGGTACAACGCCAGCACGGCATCCCCCAGGCGATCTTCGTCGATGACGGCCATGTCGACCTGGTCGAACTGAGCAAGAAGGTGCCCAAGCAGTACCTCAGCGAAGTCGAGCCAGGTGTTTACCTGGCGCGCCTGCCGATCGTGGTCGGGCACAAGGGCATCCTCGAGATCGACGGCAAGGTCAAGCAACTGCGCCTGTCCCAGGAGGGCGGCGCGTTCCTGGTCAATGACGGCAAACTGTTCGTCAGCGACACCCAGGTCACTGGCTGGCGCGAGAAGGACAACGGCCCGGCGACCTTCCGCTCGCCCAATGAATTCCGCCCGTTCCTGCTGTCGTGGGGCGGCACCGAGACGTACATCGTCAACACCAAGATGGCCAGTTTTGGCTATGCCAAGTCCAAGTCTTACGGTGTGAGCATCTCGCAGTACACCCCGAACATGGCCAAGCGCATGGGCCGCCCGGAGCCCACCGGCTGGATCATCGGCTCGGAATTCAGTGACATGTGGTACGGGTTCTACTGCTACGAGACCCAGGACTTCGTGGTCAAGGACAGCACCTACCGCGACAACATCGTCTACGGCATCGACCCGCACGACCGTTCGCACCGCCTGATCATCGCCGGCAATACGGTGTATGGCACCAAGAAAAAGCACGGGATCATCGTCTCGCGTGAGGTCAACGACAGCTGGATCATCAACAACAAGAGCTACGACAACAAGCTCTCGGGCGTGGTGATCGACCGTAACAGCGTCAACAACCTGATCGCCTACAACGAAATTTACCGTAACCACACCGACGGCATCACTTTGTACGAAAGCGGTGACAACCTGATCTGGGGCAACAAGCTGATCAGCAACCGTCGCCACGGCATCCGCGTGCGCAACAGCGTCAACATCCGCCTGTACGAGAACGTCGCCATGGCCAATGGCCTGGTTGGCGTGTACGGGCACATCAAGGACCTGTCCGACACCGACCGTGACATCGCCCTCGACCCGTTCGACACCAAGGTCTCGCTGATCGTGGTCGGCGGTGAGCTGGCGGCCAACGGCTCGGGGCCTCTTTCGATCGATTCGCCGCTGTCGGTGGAGCTGTACAAAGTCTCCATGCTCGCCCCGCGCAAATCCAACGGCATCAGCCTCAACGGCATCCTGGGCGAGCGCCAGGACGAAATCCTCGACCTGCTGGTGCGCCAGCAGAAGGCCGTGCTGATCGACCCGGTCGAACGCCAGACCGAAATGATCGATTAAGGAAGCCCAGACCATGACCCCACACTTGATGAAACTGCTGGGCCTGTCCGCCGCCCTCCTGGCCATCAGCCAGGGCGTGCGCGCCGACGAGGTCAAGGCGCCGACCTTCACTGCCGAGCCTTGCTGCCAGCTGTGTTCCGAAGCACACGACGCCAGCCGCTACACCACACGCTACCAGCAGAACTTCACCACGCTGGTACAGGCCAAGGGCGACTGGCTGTTCCGTACCCGCGAAGACCTGCGTACCGAGTTCAGCACCACACCGGCAGGCTACAAACGCCTGCAGCAAGTGCACGACGCGTTCAAGAAGCGGGGCGTGGAACTGGTGGTGGTGTACCAGCCCACCCGAGGCCTGGTGAACCGCAACATGCTCAACCCGGCCGAGAAAGCCGCCTTCGATTACCAGAAGGCCCTGGGCAACTACCAGGCCATGCTCAAGCGCTTCGCCGGCATGGGCTACAACGTGCCGGACCTGTCGCCGCTGACCAACGAACAGTTGGCGGCCGCCGAGCAGGGCAAGGACTTCTACTTCCGTGGTGACCAGCACTGGACGCCTTACGGCGCCGAACGTGCAGCCAGAATCGTGGCCGATACCGTACACAAGATGCCGGCCTTCGAAGGTATCCCGCGCAAGGAATTCGAGACCCACAAGTCCGGGCGCATGGGCAAGACCGGCACCCTGCACAACGTTGCCGGGCAGCTGTGCGGCACCAGCTACGCCGTGCAGTACATGGACCAGTTCGCCACCGAACCGAAAGGCGCCAGCGGCGGCGACGATCTGTTCGGCGACAGCGGTAACGCCCAGATCACCCTGGTCGGCACCAGCCACAGCGGCAAGAACTACAACTTCTCGGGCTTCCTCGAGCAGTACATCGGTGCCGATGTGCTCAACGTCGCCTTCCCTGGCGGCGGCCTGGAAGGCTCGATGATCGAGTACCTGGGCAGCGAGGAATTCCAGAACAATCCACCGAAGATCCTTATCTGGGAATTCTCGCCGCTGTATCGCCTGGACCAGGAAACCATCTGGCGGCAGATCCTCGCTCTGCTCGACGATGGCTGTGACGCGCGCCCGGCACTGATGAGCGCCAGCAGCACCCTCAAGCCCGGCAAGAACGAGCTGATGGTCAACGGCAAGGGCGGCGTGATCAAGGACCTGGTCAACCGCAACCTGCAGATGGACATCAAGTTCGAAGACCCTTCGGTCAAGGTGCTGCAAGCCACCCTCTGGTACCTCAACGGGCGCCACGAGGACATCAAGATCGAGAAGCCGGAAACCTCCGACACCAATGGCCGCTTCGTCTTCCAGATGCGTGAAGACGAGGACTGGGCCAGCCAGAACCTGCTGGCCCTGGAAGTCCAGGGGCCGGAAAACGGTACCCAGAAGGTCGAGGCCAAGCTCTGCAAACGCAACAACTACGCCGTGCCCGCGCAAACCGCGCAAGCCGGCCAGTGAGGCGATCATGACTGCATTCAAGCGAATCTTCAGCCCGGCCCTGCTCGTTCTGGCCCTGTACGGAGGTGCCGCGCATGCCGCGCTGGTACCGCCCCAGGGTTATTACGAGGGGATTGAAAAGATCAAGACCAGCGACGGCAACTTCCGCTGCGAATCTGCGCCCAAACCTTTCACCGGCGCGCTGCAATTTCGCAGCAAGTACGAAGGCTCGGACAAGGCTCGGGCGACCCTGAACCGGGACTCGGAACAAGCCTTCCGCGACTCCACCAAAGACATCACCACCCTTGAGCGTGGTGTCGCCAAGATGGTCAACCAGTACATGCGTGACGGCCGCCCGGCACAACTGGACTGCACCCTGACCTGGCTGGGCACCTGGGCGCGCGCCGATGCGCTGATGTCCACCAACTACAACCACACCGGCAAGTCCATGCGCAAATGGGCGCTGGGCAGCATGAGCGGCTCGTGGCTGCGCCTGAAGTTCTCCAATTCGCAGCCACTGGCGGCACACCAGGCCGAGGCCGAGCTGATCGAGAAGTGGTTCGCCCGCCTCGCCGAGCAGACCGTGCGCGACTGGAGCAACCTGCCGCTGGAGAAGATCAACAACCACAGCTACTGGGCGGCCTGGTCGGTGATGGCCACCGCCGTGGCCACCGACCGCCGTGACCTGTTCGACTGGGCGGTGAAGGAATACAAGGTCGGCGCCAACCAGATCGACGACCAAGGCTTCCTGCCCAACGAAATCAAGCGCAAGCAGCGTGCCCTGGCCTACCACAACTACGCCCTGCCGCCACTGGCGATGATCGCAAGCTTTGCCAAGGCCAATGGCGTGGACCTGCGCAGCGAAAACAACTTTGCCCTGCAGCGCCTGGGTGAAGGCGTGCTGTACGGCGCCCGCGACCCGCGCCACTTCGCCGAGCGCGCGGGTGAGAAACAGGACATGAAGGACCTCAAGGTCGACGGCAAGTACGCCTGGCTCGAGCCTTGGTGCGCGCTGTACCAGTGCGTGGGCGACACGCTTGAGCGCAAACACCGGATGCAGCCGTTCGACAGCTTCCGCCTGGGCGGCAACCTGACCCAGGTCTATGACCCGAGCGCGCAATCCAAGAAATGAGCGTTGCCTGAATGGGGGCCGCTTTGCGGCCCATCGCGACGCAAGGCCGCTCCTACAAGGACGGCGCTGAATCTGTAGGAGCGGCCTCGCGTCGCGAAACGAGGGCCAAGCCCTCGCCAGCGGTATTGAAGCAACAAAGGTTTCCTCCAGTTTCTCACTGGGGGGTTTGGGGGGCGCTTTGCCCTGGATGCTGTGAACAATTTAGGAGAACCGGGATGGTCTTCTCGTCCAACGTGTTCCTGTTCCTGTTCTTGCCGATATTCCTCGGCCTGTACTACCTGAGCGGGCAACGCTATCGCAACCTGCTGCTGCTGGTCGCCAGCTACATCTTCTACGCCTGGTGGCGGGTGGACTTCCTCGCCCTGTTCGCCGGTGTCACCCTGTGGAACTACTGGATCGGCCTGAAAGTCGGCGCCGCTGGCGTGCGCACCAAGCCTGCACAGCGCTGGCTGCTGCTGGGCGTAGGCGTGGACCTGGCGATCCTCGGCTACTTCAAGTACGCCAATTTCGGCGTCGACAGCCTCAACGCGATCATCAGCTCGTTCGGCCTTGAGCCCTTCATCCTCACCCACGTGCTGTTGCCGATCGGTATCTCGTTCTACATCTTCGAGTCGATCAGCTACATCATCGATGTGTACCGCGGCGACACCCCGGCCACCCGCAACCTGATCGACTTCGCAGCGTTCGTGGCGATCTTCCCGCACCTGATCGCCGGCCCCGTGCTGCGCTTCAAGGACCTGGTCGACCAGTTCAACAACCGCACCCACACCCTGGACAAGTTCTCCGAAGGCTGCACCCGCTTCATGCAGGGCTTCATCAAGAAAGTGTTCATCGCCGACACCCTGGCGGTGGTCGCCGACCATTGCTTCGCCCTGCAGAACCCGACCACCGGTGACGCCTGGCTCGGTGCGCTGGCCTACACCGCGCAGCTGTACTTCGACTTCTCCGGCTACAGCGACATGGCCATCGGCCTGGGGCTGATGATGGGCTTCCGCTTCATGGAGAACTTCAAGCAGCCTTACATCAGCCAGTCGATCACCGAGTTCTGGCGCCGCTGGCACATCAGCCTGTCGACCTGGCTGCGCGACTACCTGTACATCACCCTGGGCGGCAACCGCAAAGGCACCTTCAACACCTACCGCAACCTGTTCCTGACCATGCTGCTGGGCGGGCTGTGGCACGGCGCCAACTTCACCTACATCATCTGGGGCGCCTGGCACGGCATGTGGCTGGCAATCGAGCGCGCACTGGGCCTGGACACCAACCCGCAGCGCTTCAACCCGGTCAAGTGGGCGTTCACCTTCCTGCTGGTGGTGGTCGGCTGGGTGATCTTCCGCGCCGAAAACCTGGAAGTGGCCGGCCGCATGTACGGCGCCATGTTCAGCTTCGGCGAGTGGCAGCTGTCCGAACTCAACCGCGCCCAGCTCACCGGGCTTCAGGTGGCGACGCTGGTCATCGCCTACATCACCCTGGCGTTCTTCGGCCTGCGTGACTTCTACCGCAATGCCACCCCGCCGGCAGCCATGCGCACCCCGGCGCAGGTCAATGCCGACGGCTCGCTTGGCCTGGACTGGACCCGGGTGATGACCCGCGCCCTGATCCTGCTGCTGTTCGTGGCCTCGATCCTCAAGCTTTCGGCGCAGAGCTACTCGCCGTTCCTTTACTTCCAGTTCTGAGGTTGATGACCATGACCCGGACATTACGCATCACCTATTCCCTGTCGTTCATCGGCCTGCTGGTAGGCATGGGCGCCTGGTCCACCGGTGGCCTGCAAAGCTTCCAGCGCACCGAACAGATGACCGTGCTCAACGGCAAGCTGGCCAAGGCCGCCGAGACGCACTACGACGATGAGTTCCCGATCAAGCGCCTGGGCACCAACCTCTGGGCCGCGCTGGATTACAAGCTGTTCAACGAAGGCCGCCCGGGCGTGGTGCTGGGCCGTGACCAGTGGCTGTTCAGCGACGAAGAGTTCAAACCGACTGCCGGTGCCGACCAGCTCATGCAGGAAAACCTGGCGCTGATCCGCGGTGTGCGCGACACCCTGCAACAGCACGGCAGCCAGCTGGTGCTGGCGATCGTGCCGGCCAAGGCGCGGGTCTACTCGGAGTATGTGGGCAAGGAGGCACCAGCCAGCCTGCATGACGACCTGTACAACCAGTTCCATGCCCAGGTCCGTCAGGCCAACGTGTTCGCCCCTGACCTGATGGCCCCGATGGAACAGGCCAAGGCCCGCGGCCAGGTCTTCCTGCGCACCGATACCCACTGGACGCCGATGGGCGCTGAAGTCGCCGCACAGGCTGTGGCCGAGGCGGTCGGGCGCCAGAGCCTGCTCAATGGCGACCCCCAGACGTTCATCACCGAGGCCGGCAACACCGCCCCGTACAAGGGCGACCTGACCAACTTCCTGCCACTGGACCCGCTGTTCAGCAACCTCTTGCCCAGCCCGGACACCCTGCAGCAACGCAGCACGCGCCCGGTCGAGGCCGAAGGTGATGCGGGCGATGCCCTGTTCGCCGACAGCCAGATCCCGGTCGCCCTGGTCGGTACCAGCTACAGCGCCAACCCGCACTGGAACTTCCTCGGCGCGCTGCAGCAGGCCCTGCGCAGCGACGTCGCCAACTATGCCGAAGACGGCCACGGCCCCCTGCTGCCAATGCTCAAGTACCTGCAAAGCGATGCTTTCAAGAACGCCGCGCCACAGGTTGTGGTGTGGGAATTCCCCGAACGTTATCTGCCAATGAAAAACGACCTCAGCAGCTTCGATCCACAGTGGATCGCGCAACTGAAGAACACCCGCAAATCCGAAGAAAACCTGGCCCTGTCGTCCAACCGGACGGACCACTGATAGATAGAGAGGAACACGCACATGACTACCAAGACTTCCATTGCCAAAGCCCTCACCCTCGCAGCAGGCCTGTCGTTGGCTTCGATGCAGGCATTCGCCGGCGCCGACGCTGCCCTGTATGGCCCGACCGCACCGAAAGGCTCGACTTTCGTGCGCCTGTACAACGCCTCCCCTGCACCGGCTGCCGCCAGCGTCGGCAACACCCAGATCAAACAGGTCGGCGCCCAGGCCAGCAGCGACTTCAGCTTCCTCCCGGGCGGTGACTACACCGCGCAGGTCGCCGGCAAGAGTGTCCCGGTCAAGCTCGCCGCAGACAAGTACTACACCCTGGTCAACAACGGCAGCGGCAACCCGCAGCTGATCGAAGAACCGCCTTTCAAGAACAAGCAGAAAGCCCTGGTGCGTGTACAGAACCTGAGCGATCAGTCGCTGGCCCTGAAGACCGCTGACGGCAAGACCGAGGTGGTTACTCCGGTGGCTGCCAAAGGCCGTGGCGAGCGTGAGATCAACCCGGTCAAGGTGAACCTGGCCCTGTTTGCAGGAGACAAGAAAGTCAGCGACGTCAAACCCGTCGCCCTGGAGCGCGGCGAAGCCGCCGTGCTGTACGTCACCGGCTCGGGCAGCAGCCTGTCGCCGGTATGGGTCACCCGCCCAGTGTCCACCAACTGATCCTCTGCCTCTTTAACGACCTTATTGGAGAAACAACATGATCCCGGTAATTCTTTCTGGTGGTAGCGGTTCGCGTCTGTGGCCTTTGTCGCGCAAGCAGTTCCCCAAGCAGTTCCTCGCCCTGACCGGTGAGCACACGCTGTTCCAGCAAACCCTCGAGCGCCTGGTGTTCGAAGGCATGGACGCCCCGATCGTGGTCTGCAACAAGGACCACAAGTTCATCGTCCAGGAACAGCTCGCGGCGCTGAAACTGCAAACCCAGGGCATCCTGATGGAACCCTTCGGCCGCAACACGGCCCCTGCGGTGGCCATGGCCGCCATGAAGCTGGTCAACGAGGGGCGCGATGACTTGATGCTGGTGCTGCCGGCCGACCACGTGATCGACGACCAGAAGGCCCTGCAACGTGCCCTGGCCCTGGCCACCGTGGCCGCCGAGCGTGGCGAGATGGTGCTGTTCGGCGTCCCTGCGACCAAGCCCGAGACCGGCTATGGCTACATCCGCTCCAGCCAGGACGCCCTGCTGCCCGAAGGTGTGGCCCGGGTGGCGCAGTTCGTCGAAAAACCCGACGAAAAACGCGCCGCCGAGTTCGTTCAGTCCGGTGGCTACTTCTGGAACAGCGGCATGTTCCTGTTCCGCGCCAGCCGCTTCCTTGAAGAGCTGAAAAAGCACGAGCCCGACATCTATGACACCTGCGTGCTGGCCCTGGAGCGCAGCGACGAAACAGATGATGTGCTGAGCATCGACGAAGCGACCTTCGCCTGCTGCCCGGACAACTCCATCGACTACGCGGTGATGGAAAAGACCCAGCGCGCCTGCGTAGTGCCGATGTCGGCTGGCTGGAGCGACGTCGGTTGCTGGTCGTCGCTGTGGGAAGTGCATGACAAGGACGCCAATGGCAACGTCACCAAGGGTGATGTGGTGGTGCAGGACAGCCGCAACTGCATGATCCATGGCAATGGCAAGCTGGTGTCGGTGATCGGCCTGGAAAACATCGTCGTGGTCGAGACCAAGGACGCGATGATGATTGCCCACAAGGACAAGGTCCAGGGCGTCAAGCAGATGGTCAAGACCCTCGACGAGCAAGGCCGCAGCGAAACCCAGAACCACCTTGAGGTGTACCGCCCGTGGGGCTCTTACGATTCGGTGGACATGGGCGGCCGTTTCCAGGTCAAGCACATCACCGTCAAGCCGGGCGCCAGCCTGTCGCTGCAGATGCACCACCACCGTGCCGAGCACTGGATCGTGGTATCGGGCACCGCCGAGGTGACGTGCGATGAAAACGTGTTCCTGCTCACCGAAAACCAGTCGACCTATATCCCGATCGCCTCGGTCCACCGCCTGCGCAACCCGGGCAAGATCCCGCTGGAGATCATCGAAGTGCAGTCCGGCAGCTACCTGGGCGAGGATGATATCGAGCGCTTCGAGGATGTGTATGGGCGCACTGCCACTCCCGTCGAACGTGGCGTATCGGTGAAGACCATCGCGCAGTAAGCTACGAGCTGCAAGCTACAAGCACAGCGGGTCGGCGGTGTACCTACAGATGTGGGGCCACCGCCGACCCGCTTTTCTCTTGCAGCTTGCCGCTTGCAGCTTGCAGCTTGCAGCTGGCCGCTCCAAGATGTCCGAAGACTCGAACGGGAATCGGACCACATGATCATCGGCGCCTTCCTCATCCTCACCTGGCTGGTACTGCTGCTGCGTTACCCGGCCAAGGCCCTGCCGATCTCGCTGGCCGCTGTCTGCGGCCTCGGGCTGGTCGCGCTGTTCGTCGTCTGGCAGGACACACGCGAAGCTTCGCAACTGGCTCGGCTTGACCTGCGCCTGACCTATGCCCCGGATCAATGCCCCGCCGACCGTGCCTTGAAGGTACACATGAAAAACGGCAACAAGGCTCCGCTGACAGAACTGCGCTGGCGGGTCGGTGCCTATGCCCCGGGCGATACCATCAACCTGGCCGAAAACACCTACAGCGCACCGCGCTATCGTGGGCCGGGCGAACTGCAGCCTGGGGCAGAATGGACCGATTGCCTGCCACTGCCGCCACTGCGCGCCGGCTACCGGCCGCAGACACTGGAGTTTCGTGCCGAGCATCTACAGGGTACATTCGCCAACTGATACGGTGCCTGCTCTGGCCCTATCGCCGGCAAGTCGGCTCCCACAGGTTCACCGCTGCCCGCAGATTCGGGGTACTTCTGGGAGCTGCCTTGCCGGCGATAGGGCCAGCCCAGCCTATACATAACTTACTTTGAGCACAGGCCTGCCCAATGCCCACCGTCCTGATCACCGGTTGTTCCAGCGGCATCGGCCGCGCCCTGGCCGAAGCCTTTCGCGATGCCGGCCACGACGTTTGGGCCACCGCCCGTAAAGCCGAAGACGTCGAACACCTGGCCGGCGCCGGCTTCACCGCCCGGCAGCTTGACGTCAACGACGCCGAGGGCCTGAAGCACCTGGCCGAGGAGCTGGAAGCACGCCACGGCCGGCTCGACATCCTGGTCAACAACGCAGGTTACGGTGCCATGGGCCCCCTGCTCGATGGCGGCGTGGACGCCCTGCGCCAACAGTTCGAAACCAATGTGTTCGCCGTGATCGGTGTAACCGGTGCACTGTTCCCGCTGCTGCGCCGTGCGCGTGGGCTGGTGGTCAACATCGGCAGTGTATCGGGCGTACTGGTCACGCCGTTCGCCGGCGCCTACTGCGCCTCCAAGGCTGCCGTGCACGCACTGAGCGACGCCCTGCGCCTGGAGCTGGCGCCTTTCGGCATTCAGGTGATGGAAGTGCAACCGGGGGCGATCGCCTCGCAATTCGCCAGCAATGCCCAGCGCCAGGCCGATCAGGTGGTAGCGGCGCAGTCGCCGTGGTGGCCGCTGCGCGAGCATATCCAGGCGCGGGCCCGCGCCTCGCAAGACCGGCCCACATCCGCGGCGCAATTTGCCCAAGGGCTGCTGGCGGCCACGCGCAAATCGCCTGTGCCAGCGGTGGTGCGGCTGGGCAATGGCAGTACGGCGTTGCCGCTACTGGCACGCTGGCTGCCACGCCGGTTACTGGACTGGGTACTGCGCAAACGCTTCGGGCTGCTGCGACCGCTCTGATTCACCGCCCAGGTGGATCACCTGCCCCCATTTGCGCTCGGCCATGCCGCGGGCGTAATGACGCTGCAGGCGCCGGGCAACGTCCCGAGGGCCGTTGTTGACCAGGATATCGGTATGCGGCACCTGCTCCAGCAACGCCTGTACGCCCTGTTCGGTGCCCAGGTCAGCGGCAACGCCAATGATCCGTGCCTTGGGCAAGCGCTCACGTATCGCTTTCAGCGCAGCGTCGACCAACGCCTGGGTGCGGTCGTTGAGCACGACCTCGGCGCCGGCGGCGGCAAGGTCGATGGCGGTAGACAGGCCCTGCCCTGCCATGGAGCCACTGATGAGTGCGCGCTTTCCATTGAGGGAGAGGTGCATGGCTGCCTCCGCTTGATCACACCTTTGTCGTCGGCTGCCCGTCGAACGCCTGCCAGCCACCACCCAAAGCCTTGTAAAGCCCGACCAATGCCTGCGATACCGCCGCCGAACTGTCGATCCACTGCTCTTCGCTGGCCAGCAACGCACTCTGTACGGTCAGCACGTTGAGAAAGTCCACTGCCCCTTCCACGTACTGACGCTGGGCGGTTTCCAGGGCGATGCGGTTCTGCCGCACCGCTTCGGCCAAATGATCACGGCGCAGCTGGCTGGCGTTGTACAGGCGCAACACATCGTCGATCTCGTGCCAGGCACCGAGCACCACCTTGCGGTAGTTGAGCGCCGCCTCCTGCTGCTGCGCCTCACGCAGCGCCAGGGTGCCCTTGAGCCGGCCACCCTCGAAGATCGGCAACGACAGCTGTGGGCCGAAGGCAAAGCGGCGCGAGTCCCAGGCGCCGAAATCCGACAGTTGCATGGCCTGGAAGCCGACGCTGCCGGACAGCCGGATGCTGGGGTAGAAATCCGCCTTGGCCACGCCAATGCTGGCAGTGGCCGCATGCAGCCGCGCCTCTGCCTGGCGGATGTCCGGACGGCGCTCGGCCAGCTCGGACGGCAAGCCGATCGCAAATTGCTGCTGCGGCGCGGGCAACTCCCCGCCCTCAAGCAACTGTGCCTGCAAACTGCGTGGGGGCTCGGCCGCCAGCAGGCTGAGCGCGTTGATCAGGTCGTCGCGCCGGGCCTCCAGGCTCGGTAGACGGGCCTGGATCGAGGCAACCTGGGCACTGGCCTGGGCCACGTCGAGCCGGGTGGCGACACCCTCGGCCTGGCGGTCCTGGGACAGCTTCAGGCTGTGCCGGGCGACCTTCAGGTTGTCGCGCGTGACATCGAGCGTGTGCTGCACGGCACGCAACTGGATGTAGTTGCCTGCGGTTTCCGACAACAGCGCCAAGAGCACACCGCGCCGGTCATTCTCGGCCACTTCCACCGTGGCGTCGGCAGCCTCCACCTGCCGGCGCACCCGGCCCCAGAGGTCCAGCTCCCAACCGGCGACCAGGTCGCCCTGCCACAGGTTGAACGCCGACTTGCCTGCTTTGCCAGACGGGTCGCTGAGGCCTTCGGCACTGTTACGGGCGCGGCTGTAGCCGCCATCCACATCGACCGACGGCGCCTGGTCGGCAGCCACCGTGCCGCGCAAGGCGCGGCTTTGCAGCAGCCGCGCACTGGCGATCTGCAGGTCGAGGTTACGCTCGGCCACCTGCTGGATCAGCGCACTCAGGCGCGCATCGTGGAAGGTCTCCCACCAACGCAGTTCAAGCGGTTCTGCTTGCGGCTGGCTGGGTGCCGCCTGGCCCTGCAGCGGTGCCCATTGCTGCGGGGCCTGGCTGTCCGGGCGTTTGAAGTCGGGGCCCAGGGTGCAGCCGGCCATCAGTACGGCCAGCAGCAAGGGGCTCAAGCGTACTGCCGGTTTCATCGTGCACTCACCTCTTTGCCACTGAACGTGTCACCACGGGTGTCGATGGTCGCTTCCACCGACATGCCCACACGCAGGCGCGCAAGCAACGGCTGGCCGTCATCGAAAACGATTTTCACCGGGATGCGCTGCACGACCTTGGTGAAGTTGCCGGTGGCGTTGTCGGGTTTTACTGCCGCGAAGGTCACGCCAGTTGCAGGCGCAATGCTTTGGACATGGCCCTTGAGGGTTTCACCGGAAAAGGTATCGACGCTGATACTGACAGGCTGCCCCGGCTGCACATGGGTCAGCTGGGTTTCCTGGAAATTGCCGACCACATAGGCATGCTGCAAGGGCACCACCGACAGCAGGCGTGCGCCCGGGTTGATGAAGGCGCCAACGCGCAGGGCGCGCTCACCGACCATGCCATCCACCGGGGCGGTAATGCGCGTGTAGGACAGGTCCAGCTGAGCTTTTTCAAGGCCCGCTTCGGCACGCTTGAACTGCCCATCGGCGCTGGCGACCTGAGCGCTGAGGATGTCCACCTGCTTGCGCGCGGCAACCAATGCAGCCTGGGTATTGGCCAGCCGTGCGCGGGCCTGGTCGACTCGGCTGCGCGCCTGCTGGGCATTCTGCACGGTGCCGGCGCCCTGCTGGGCGAGGCGGCTGTAGCGGTTGACCTCGTGGTCGGCGAACGATGCTTCAGCCTGCGCTGCCTTCACCGCCGCCTCGGCCTGGGCAATCAATGCCGCCTGGCGTTCCAGGGTGGCACGGGCATCGGCGCTTTGCGCCTTGGCCACCAGCAACTGGGCCTGCGCGGCATCCAGGGCGGCCTGGTAGTCCCGCGCATCGATGGTCGCCAGCAACTGGCCGGCCTGCACCTGCTGGTTGTCTTCGACCAGCACTTGCTTGACGAAGCCGGCCACCTTGGGCGCCACTACGGTGTAATCGGCGATCACGTAGGCGTCGTTGGTGCTTTGCCGGTGGTCACTGCCGAGCAGCCAGGGGCCGACGATACCCGCCAGCACGGCTACGGCCAGTACCGAGCCGATCACGATTGTCTTGCGCTTGTTGGTCATTTTCAGCGGTCTCGAATTCATCCGGGCTCAGGCCACCGCGCGCGGTGGGTAGACCCGGGTAGGCACGAAAGGAATCAGGCAGATCAGCGCCACGGCGATACCGGCCATGACCAGGTAAAGGTCGGCCGAAGTCAGCACCAGCGCCTGGTCATGGATACGCTTGGCAAGGCCCGCAGCGTTGTCATCGATCAGCGGGGCGTTGCCCAGGCTGTCCACCAGGTGGTTGGAATGAAAGTGTCGGCGCAGCGTGCCGAGGGCATCCAGCAGGCCTCCGGCGATCACTGCGGCGAGCCCCTTGACGGTGTTGAACCAGCTGGAGGCGAATGGGCCTTCCTGCGGGCTCATGCCATTGGTGGAGAGCATCAGCAGCGGCAGTACCGCCATCGGTTGGCCGAACACCTGAAGCAGGTAGAAAGGGTAGAAATCACCACGGATCCACTCGGAGGTCAGCAGGCTGCTGCCGATGCACGACAGCGCCAGCATCGCCAGCCCCGTGGCCAGCACCCAGCGGCAGTCCACCGCACGCAGGTTGCACAGTGCCGCCGTCAACGGCAGGGCAATCAGTTGCGGCATGGCCACCAGCATCATCAGCGGGCTGGTTTGCGCCGGGCGATACCCTTGGATTTGCGCAAGGTAGGCAGAGGGAATGCTGCCCACACCGGAAAGCACCACCAACACGCCGGCCAGGGTGACCAGCGCGAAGCTCAGGTTGCGGCGCGACAGCATGCGCAACTGGAAGAACGGCAGCGGCTCGGACCATTCGTTGTACAGGAACAGCACCAGCAACAGCACGCCCCCGCCCAGCAGCCAGCAGATCAGCGGCGAATCGAACCAGCCCCAGCGGTCCCCTAGCGACAGGCCCAGGACAATGCAGCTGATGGCCGGCAGGCCCAGCAACACGCCGCGCCAGTCGAACTGCTTGAAGCGCTCCAGGCGCAGCGGGTCCTGCGGCAAGCCCCAGCCGACACAGCACATGGCCAGGGCCGAGGGCAGGATGATCTGCCAGAACGCCCACTGCCACCCAACGTACTCGGTCCACAACCCGGCCAGCGGCGTGCCGAGGTTGGGCCCGAAGGTGGCCGTCAGGGCATAGCAGGCCAGGCCGTAGACCTTGATGCCCGGCGGCAGAAAACGCAGCGCCACGCTCATGAGCATCGGTGGCAAGGCGCCCGCTGCAAAACCCTGAAGGATGCGCAGCAGCATGAGGCTGTGCAGGTTGGGGGCCAACGGCTGCAGCAACCCCAGCAGCGCAAACAGCCCGACCGCGCTCATGGTGAAGCGGCGCAAGGAGAAGGTAGTGGCCAGCCACGGCGCGAAGGCCATGGCCGAAACCGACGCGGCGCTGTACACCGCCAGCAGCCAGGCGCCCTCGTCGGCGCCGATGCCCATGCCCCCGCGGATATCGGCCAGGGAAATCTTGGTCACCGACTCGTTGAGGCCGGCACACAGCACGGCCAGCAACACGCCGAACAGCCCGACCACCACGCGCAGGCCGAACGCCGACTGCACGGGCGCAGCCGGCGCGGGGGCGGCGGCGATCGCGGTGGCAGGGGCGGACAGGGAACTCATGGGTAGACAACTCCAGCAACAATTTTATGGCTGGGGCAAGTCTAAGAAAGTCGAATGCTTACGAAAACTGACTTATCGGCAGCTTTATATTGCGTATGACGCAATCCGCCCCAGCCGCCGTAGGGCGAAGCGGGTTTATGGATCGACACTGCAGCAGGTTTTCAGGATCTGCCGCAACCAGCGGTGGGCCGGATCGTTGTGATAACGCGGGTGCCAGGCCTGCAGCACGGTTACCCGCTCCAGCGGCACCGGGATCTCGAACGAGCGCAACGGCAAGCCGAGCTTGTGCACACTGTTGAGGATATTGGCGGGCATCGGCAGGATCAGGTCCGAATCCGGCAGCGAGAACAACGCCGAGTGGAAGCTCGGCGTGATCAGCGCCACGCGCCGCTGCACCTTGAAGTTGGCCAGTTCGACGTCAATCGGCCCATTGGCGCGGCCACGCCTGGATACGCTGATCTGTGGATAACTGGCAAAACTCTGCGGTGTGATCGGCTGGTCGAATATGGGATGGTCGCGCCGCGCCAAACCCACGTAGTAGGTCTGGAACAGGCTCTGCACCTCGATCTCCGGGCCCAGGTCGACGGTCGAGCTGATGATCAGGTCGGTGCGCCCGTCGCGCAGCACGCTATCGTCATCACCGCCGGGGCTCTCGGGCACGAAGCGCAGGACCGTGCGCGGGGCCTGCTCATGCATGCGGCGCAACAGCATGGCGCCATACAGGGCAATGAACAGGTCATTGGTGCGGATGTTGAAGGCTCGGTCGAGCTTGGGCAAATCCACCTCTGCAGCACTGCGGAACACCTCACCGGCCTGCTCCACCAGCGCCGCCACCTGCTCGCGCAGGGCCAGCGCCCGAGGTGTCGGTACCAGGCCACGACCCGCGCGTACCAGGATCGGGTCGCCCAAGGCATCGCGGATACGCCCAAGGGTCCGGCTCATCGCCGCCGGGCTGAGGTTCATGCGCTGCGCGGCACCGACCACACTGCCTTCATCGAGCAGGGCGTCAAGGGCGACGAGCAGGTTCATGTCCGGGAGTGGCATGGCCGATTTCCGTGGCAGTTGTGGGAACGCGATGTTAACAGGTCGCATGATTGCACCAGACGCAATGCGTTCGTGCGTGGAGGGGCATTTATCTCGAGGGCGAGATGGGCCATTAATGATGCTGTGGCTGTACCGGCCCTATCGCCGGCAAGCCGGCTCCTACAGGTGCCCCACTGCCCTGCGATCGGTGCATTACTTGTGGGCCGGCTTGCCGGCGATGGGGCGGTACAGGCAACCGACCAGCCAGTTTTTCAGCAAGGAACCTCCATGCCCAGCCCCGTCCTGATCGCCATCGACGCGTCCCCTGCCTCGAGCGCCCTGCTCACCCTCGCCCGCCGCTACTGCCGGCCCGACGAACACGAACTGCATGTACTGCTGGCCATCGACTCGACTTTCGCGGTGCACGACAAGCCTGCGCCCTACACCGCCGAGGAACTGGAGCAATACCCTGCCGCCTGTGAGGAGCAACGCCTGGGCGACCGCGCCGTGGCCGAGGCCGTTGCATGGCTAAAGCAGGCCGGCTTCACCAGCCACGGCTGCATGGTCGCCGGGCAACCGGTCGAGGCCATTGTCGCCAGGGCACGGGAACTGCAATGCGAGCTGATCATCATGGGCCACCGGCACCTGTCGCGGCTGGGGCGGATGCTGGATCCGTCGATCAGCGCGAAGGTGATTGACCGTGTCGAAATACCGGTAATGGTAGGCCCGGCCTAGGGTTTGATTGAACGTGGTTTAGCTAGCCCGCTCCACCCTCGCTCGGTTTCACCACCACCGTGCACGTCGTCCCCGCCGCCAGCAGAAACCCGTCCGGCACTTCATCAATGTGAATCCGCACCGGTACGCGCTGGGCCAGGCGCACCCAGTTGAAGGTCGGGTTCACATCGGCAATCAGCTCGCGGCTCTGCGGGTTGTCGCGGTCGTAGATACCGCGGGCGATGCTCTGCACGTGGCCCTTGAGCCGTTCGCCGCTCATCATCTGCAGCTCAGCCTGGTCACCCACCTTCACGTGCGGCAGCTTGGTTTCCTCAAAGAAGCCGTAAACCCAGAACGAGTTTTCATCGACCACTGCCATCACCGCCTCACCGGTCCGCGCATAGTCGCCTTTGTGGATATTCAGGTTGGTCACGTAACCATCGACCGTGGCAACGATCCGGGTGCGCTTGAGGTTCAGCTCGGCCGCTGCCAATGCTGCCTGGGCCTGTTGATAGTCGGCCAGGGCGGCGTTGGCGATGTTGCTGGCGTCGTCGCGGTTTTCCTTGGAGATCACCAGGTTGTCCATGTCGGCACGGCGCCGGGCGTTGACCTTGCGCATCTCCCAGGTGGCCTTGCGCGAGGCGACCAGCGCCTTGGCCTGGTCGACAGCCAGCTGGTAGTGCTCGGGGTCGATGCGGATCAGCAGGTCGCCCTTCTTCACCCGCTGGTTATCCTTGACCGGTACGTCCACTACATAACCGGGCACGTCGGCGGCGACATTGATGATGTCGGCCCGCACGCGGCCGTCACGGGTCCAGGGCGTGGTCATGTAGTGCAGCCACAACTGGCGACCGATCACCACGGCAGCGGTCAGCACCAGCAAGGTAGCGATCAGGCTGAAGAACTTTTTCATCGAAGGATTCTCACCAGTAGAGCGACAGCGCCAGGGCGCCGAACAGGCAGACGAACAGGCTCAGGCGCAACAGCGCCGGGTGCCAGAAGAAGCGGTAGCCATCATGGCTGGCAATGAAGCGGTCCAGGCCCCAGGCCAGGCCCAGGGCGAACAGGAACATCAAGGTCATGGTGGGCATGTACACGCCATGAAAGGCGATCTCACGGGGCATGATTTCACGGAACATCGTGCAATCCTTTCGTCGTAGCCAACGGCGACTGTGGGTCGAGCAGGGAGGAACGGATGAAGTGCAGGTAGCTCTGCGCGCGGCGTAACACCGAGGTGTCGAAGTGCCGGGCGAAGGGTTCGTCGGTGGCCTGCACGCGGCTGATGGCGTGGTCCACCGCCACCAACGCGCGCTCGTGGTTGCTGGCGCTGGGCTGCAGGAACAGGCGTGCCAAGGCGCGGCCCATGACACGGATGGCCTGGCGCCACGGCTGCGACTCGGCATACGCCGGGTGGATTGGTGCGCGGGCCTGCTCCTTGCGCAGCTCGATGACCGCGTGGCCGATTTCCAGCACGGTGAACATCCAGCCCATCAGCTGGCTTTGGACCTGCGGCTTGCCGGCAGCCAGGCCATAGGCCTGGTGCAACAAGTCACGGGTGCGGCTTTCGAAAGCCGAGCCCAGACCGCGCAGGCGACCGCTGATGGCGAACAGCACCTGCTCGCGCAGCTCCTGCTCCAGGCGGCTCCACAACCAGCGGCTGTTGGGCGGCAGGATGATCGCCCCGGCCGCAGCGCAGACGAACATGCCGATGACCATGCCGATGTAGTCGTTGATGAAGGTGTAAGGGTCGTACACGGTCAGGTTGTTGGGCACCGAACCGATGGCGAAGAACACCAGCAGGCCTATGCCGTAACCTGCGTAAGCCGGCCGCGAAGACAGGAACGCGCCGAGCACGAACACCGGCGCCAGGACCATGCACAGCAGCGGGAAACCATCGATCCAGGGGAACACGAAGAAGGTTTCGAAGAAGCCGACGAACGCGCCGATCGCCGTGCCGCAGGCCATTTGGAACGACATGCGCTTGGGGTTCGGCGAAGCCGCCGACAGGCCCACGGTGACGGTGGCGATCAAGGTCATCATGGCCCCGCTGGGCCAGTCGCTGAGCAGCCAGTAGCTACCCAGCAGCAACAGCACCGCCGAGGCGCGCACGCCAGCGGCCAGCGATACCAGCCAGCTGGTCCGGGCCACGTAAGGCTCGTCCCACTGCTCGCGCGCGTGCGTGTGCGCGGCCAGGGAGGCATGGGTTTCGGCGTAGCTGTACATCTCGTCGACGAAGCGATAGAGCAGTTCGAAAGCGGTATGGAAATCCAGCAGGTCGGACTCGCTGGGTTCGGTCAGCAGGTACTCGGCGCGCAGGCCGCGTACCTGAGCCTGCAGGCCCTCTTTGTAGGCCGCCAGTTCCAGCGTCAGGCGCAGTGCATCGGCATCGGTCAGCGCACGCCCTACATAGGGCTCAAGCAGCTCGACCAAGGTGTTCAGGCCCGGCTCGATAGCCCCGACGATCTGCAGCGGGCCGCGGGCGCGCAGGCGCTCAAGCAACCGGTGCAGGGCGTTGAAGCGCGTGGTGATGGCCATGAACTCGCTGTTCATGCGCACCAGCCGGCCAGAGCGCCTGCGCATGTGCGGGTCTTCGAAGGCGGTGACGTTGCGCAGGCTTTCCAGGCCGACCGCCTCGGCGACGAACCGCACGTTGCTGGTTTCGAAACGGTCACGCTGGCTGTCACCGCGCAAGGCCTCGACCACCACCCCGGCGAACACACCAAAACGCTGGTACAACGCATTGCGCATGGCGGCGCTGGCCGATTGCGGCAGGATCGCGGCGCTGACGAAGGTCGAGACGAGAATGCCCAGGGCAATCTCCAGCACGCGCCACACCGCTGCCATGAACGCCTGGTCAGGGTGCTCCAGCACCGGCAGGCCGATCATGGCTGCGGTGTAACCGGCCAGCACGAAGCCATAGGCGCGCAAGGTGCGGTAGCGCATGGCGCCCGCCGAACACAGGCCCACCCACAGTGCCAGGCTGGGCAGGAACAGCTCAGTGTTCTGCGGGAACAGGGCGATCAGCGCCACCATCATCGCCGAGCCGGCCAGGGTGCCGAGCACCCGGTAGAAGCTCTTGGCGAAGACATGGCCGCTCTGCGGCTGCATGACGATGAACACGGTGATCATCGCCGTGCGCGGCTGCGGCAGCTCCAGGCGCATGGCCAGCCACAAGGTGATGAACGCAGCGGCGAGCACCTTGAAGATGTAGACCCAGGTCACCCCGTCGGTACGCGCCCAGGCAAAGAAGCCACGGCGCCACTCCAGGCTGTGCAGCCAGCGCAGGGGCAAGCTCGATGTACTCATTCGGCGTGGTCCGGTTTGCGTTCGAAAACAGCCAGGGTGGCCGGGGTTTTCGGCGCCGCCTGGCGCTCCTGCTCAGGCACGTTCTTGCCGGCCTGCAGGCCACCGCCCAGCGCGGTCACCAGCTCGGCATGGGCGATCAGGCGCGCGGCCTGCACCTGCTGCTGCACCTGCTGCTGACGCAGCAGCAAGGTCTGGGCATTGAGCACGTTGAGGTAGTCGGTCAGGCCGCGTTGGAAGGCGACCATGGCAATATCGTAGGTTTTCTGTGCAACGGCCACGGATTCGGCGGCGAAGTGGGCCTGCTCCTTCATCGACTCACGGCGGATCAACTGGTCGGAAATGTTCTTCAGCGCGCCGATGACCGTCTGGTTGTAGTGCGCCACGGCCACGTCATAGCCCGCCGAGGCCACACCCAGCTGCGAGCGCAAGCGGCCACCGTCGAAGACCGGCAGGCTGATGGCCGGCCCGACGTTGTAGTTGAACGTGCGCCCGGTAAGGAATTCCAGCGGCCCGCCACCGGTGGCCATGAAGCCCAGGCTCCCGACCAGGTCAACGTTGGGGAAGAAACCGGCGTGGGCGACGTCGATACCACGCGCCTGCGCGGCCACCTGCCAGCGGCTGGCGACCACGTCGGGGCGCTGGCCGACCAGCTCGGCCGGCAGGGCCGACGGCAGTTTCAAAGGGGCGGCGAGGGCCAGGCTGGGGCGCTGGATCTGCGCGCCCTCACCCGGCCCCTTGCCCGCCAGCGCGGCCAGCTGGTTGCGGGTAAGGGCGATTTCTTCGTCCAGGCTATCCAGTTGGCGGTGGGTTTCGGGCAACGGTGCTTCGGCCTGGCTGACCTCCAAATGGGTACCGATACCACCGTCCAGGCGGCGTTTGGCCAAAGCCAGGATCTGCTCCTGCTGCTCCAGCTGGGCCTTGACGATGTCGCGCTGGGCGAAGTACAGGCTGAGCTGAATGTAGGCACGCACCACATTGTTCTGCAGTTCCAGTTGCGCCTGGCGGGCCTCGGCCACGCTCATGTGTGCCTGGTCCACGGCCTGTTCGCTGGCATTGCGCTCGCGCCCCCAGAGGTCCAGGGCGTAGCTGAAGCCGATGGCGGCGTTGTTGTCCCAGGTGTTGGCACCCGACAGTGCGCCAGGGCCATAGAACTGGTCTTCAGGCCAGTTGTGGCGTTTGAGCGACGCCTGGCCGTTGGCCTGCAGCTTTTCTGCCGACTCGACCACACCGGCCATGGCCTTGGCTGCGCGCACCCGCGCTGCGGCCATGGCCAGGGTCGGGCTACCGGCCATAGCCAGGTCGAGCCAACGATCGAGCTGTGGATCACGGTAGGCGTGCCACCACTGCTGGTCGGGCCAGTGGGCATCGCTGGCGGCTTCGCGGATGGCTGCGTCGGTGGTCAGGGTATTGGCTTGGAGGGTCTTGCTTTGTGGGGCAATGCCCCAGGTTCCGATACAGCCGCTCAAGGTGAGGCTAAGGGCACAGGCACTGAACGCCTGAAGCGTTCTGATGATGCGACGCGGCACAGCTGCGATTTCCCGAGGAAGAGGTGGAGGGCTGGGCAATTCTAGGGGGCGGCCGCACTGGCGATAAGCGCAGATTCCTGCGAATCTTTGTTACCAAAACAGCGATAATCCGGCTTTGGTCGAAGGCACATGCAACTAACTTCGTGACACAATTTGCCCTCTACCTTGAGAGTGACCCATGGACACCCTGCAAAACATGCGTGCTTTCAGTTGCGTAGCCCAGCTTGGCAGTTTCACTGCCGCTGCGGCGCAACTGGATACGACTACCGCGAACGTGTCGCGGGCGGTCTCCAATCTGGAAGCCCATCTGCAAACCCGGCTGCTCAACCGCACCACCCGGCGCATCGCCCTGACCGAGGCGGGCAAGCGTTACCTGATGCGCTGTGAACAGATCCTCACCTATGTCGAAGAAGCCGAAGCCGAGGCAAGCGACGCGCATGCCCGGCCTGCCGGGCAATTGAAGGTGCATTCGATGACCGGGGTCGGCCAGCACTTCGTGGTCGATGCCATCGCCCGCTACCGCGAGTCGCACCCGGACGTGACCTTCGACCTGACCATGGCCAACCGCGTCCCCGACCTGCTCGACGAAGGCTATGACGTGTCCATCGTGCTGGCCACCGAGCTGCCGGACTCAGGTTTCGTGTCGCAGCGCCTGGGCATCACCTACAGCATCGTCTGCGCCTCGCCCGAGTACGTGGCCAGGCACGGCTTCGCGCACAAGCCGGTCGACCTGCTGCAGCATGCCTGCCTGCGCATGGTCAGCCCGGTGATCCCGCTGGAAAAGTGGTTGTTCGACGGCCCGGAAGGCCAGGAACTGGTCAACATCACCAGCTCGCCGTTCCAAGTCAACTCGGCCGACGCGATGAAAACCGCGATTCGCAGCGGCATGGGCATGGGCGTGCTGCCGATCTACTCGGCCATCGATGGTTTGCGTGATGGCAGCCTGGTGCGGGTGATGCCGGACTACCGGCTGCAGGAACTGAACCTGTATGCGATCTACCCGTCGCGCCAGTACCTGGATGCGAAGATCAAGACCTGGGTTGAGTACCTGCGCAACTCGTTGCCAGAGATTCTCGCAGCCCATGAAGCGGACCTGAAAACCCACGAGTTGCTGATCGCGAACTGAAAGCAGTTGCAAGCGGCAAGAAAAAGCAGATTGGTGCACGCGCTGCTTTTTCTTGCGGCTTGAAGCTTGTAGCTTGTAGCTTGTAGCTTTTGCGTTGGAAGTAGCCCGATGAAAAAGACCGTCCTGGCCTTCAGCCGTATCACCCCGGCCATGGCCGAGCGCCTGCAGCAAGATTTCAACGTGATCGTGCCGAACCCCAAGCTCGGCGACATCAGTGCCCAGTTCAATGAAGCTTTGCCCCAAGCCCACGGCCTGATCGGCGCCGGTCGCAAGCTCGGCCGCGCGCAGCTCGAGGGGGCAGCCAAACTGGAAGTGGTGTCCAGCGTATCGGTGGGCTACGACAACTACGACGTCGACTACTTCAACGAGCGCGGCATCGCCCTGACCAATACCCCCGATGTGCTCACCGAAAGCACCGCCGACCTGGGCTTTTCGCTGATCATGGGCTGCGCACGGCGCACGGCCGAACTGGACGCCTGGACCAAGGCCGGCCAATGGCAGGCCACCGTCGGCCCGGCGCACTTCGGCAGCGATGTGTACGGCAAGACACTGGGTATCGTCGGCCTGGGCAACATCGGCGCGGCCGTCGCCCGCCGTGGCCGCTTCGGCTTCAACATGTCGGTGCTGTATGCCGGCAACAGCCGCAAGCCGGCGCTGGAGCAGGAACTGGGGGCGCAATACCGCAGCCTTGAACAACTGCTGGCAGAGTCCGATTTCGTCTGCATCGTGGTGCCGCTGTCCGACGCCACCCGCAAGCTGATCGGTGCCCGCGAGCTGAAGCTGATGAAGCCGAGCGCCTTCCTGATCAACATTGCCCGTGGCCCTGTGGTAGACGAGGCAGCACTGGTCGAGGCCCTGCACAACGGCACCATTCGCGGCGCTGGTCTGGATGTCTACGAGAAAGAGCCGCTTAGCGAATCGCCGCTGTTCAAATTGCCCAATGCCCTGACGCTGCCGCACATCGGCTCGGCCACCGCCGAAACCCGTGAGGCCATGGCCAACCGGGCAATGGACAACCTGCGTGCGGCGTTGCTGGGCGAGCGGCCGCAGGACCTGGTGAATCCGCAGGTGTGGAAGGGCTGATAACGCGTTTGTCCCACCAAGGGGCCTGCGCAGACAACCTTCACGTGGGTTGTCTGCGCCGCCTCAGCACCTTGCGCACCACGTACCGGGGCCGCTGTTTGGTCTCCTGGTAGATCCGCCCTATGTACTCCCCAAGTATTCCGATACCGATCAACTGCACACCGCCAAGGAACAGCACTGCCGTCATCAACGACGGATAGCCCGGCACATCGTTTCCGAACAGCAGTTTGTCGATCACCATGTACACCGCAAAGGCAAAAGCCGACAGCGATACACCTCCGCCCACGTAACTCCAGAGCCGCAAAGGCACAGTGCTGAACGAGGTGATGCCATCCAAGGCCAGGTTCCACAGCCGCCAGAAGCTGAACTTGCTGTTGCCCGCCGTACGTTCGGGCCGGTCGTATTCGACGATGGCAGTACGAAAGCCTACCCAGGACAACACACCTTTCATGAACAACTGCTGCTCCGGCAACTGGCGGATGGCGGCTACCACTTTGCGGTCCAGCAGGCGAAAATCACCGACGTTCTCCTCGATCCGGGTCGAGGCAATGCGGTTGTGCAGGCGGTAGTACAAGCGTGCGCTCCACCGTTTGAACCGTGTGTCAGCGGCACGGCTACGGCGCTTTGCCAGAACGACCTCCGCCCCTTGCTGCCACACATCGATCATCTGCGCGATAAGCTCGACCGGGTCCTGCAAGTCGACATCGATCGGCACCACGGCGTCGCCCTCGGCGTACTCAAGGCCGGCGAACAACGCCGACTCCTTGCCAAAATTACGCGAGAAATTGACGACGGTTACCCATTCATCCCGTGCCGCCAACTCGGCGCAGATGGCCTCGCTGGCATCATTGCTGCCGTCATTGACCAGCAGGATCTCGACCGCCACGCCCTGTAAAGACGGCTCGTTACGCACCGTGTGATAGAACCGTTCGAGGGTGTCCTGCTCGTTGTACAGGGGCACGACCAAGGTAATGTTCATGGCTGCCTCCGCTTGAACACCACTGTCCGCGAGTAGCCGTAGCCGATGATCAGGCTGACGGCTGAAAAAGCTACCAAGGTCAGCCAGGGTGACAAACCAGCCCGGTCCGATAGCGCCCCCATGCTCAGGCTCAGGCAACCCATGCCCGATACGAACGCCAGGTAACGCAGCTTGCTCGGCGCGGTGGCGAACGTGAAGCGAGCATTGAGGTAATAGGACGCACTGACAGCCACTGTGAATGCCAGCAAGTTGCTCGATGCCTGGCTCAGCCCGGCAGCCTGGTGCAGCAGGAAGAAAACCGCCCAGTGCAACAGCGTATTTCCAGCACCGATGAGGCCATAACGGTAGAAACGCAGGGTCATTACCATCGGTAGGCCTCGCTCTGGGCAGGTGCTTTCATCAGCACATAGCCGTTACCGTCGACCAGGTGGATGTCGAAAAACGTGCTCTTCACCACCGCTGCATGGCTGCGCGCAAGTACCTGCTCACGGTCGAGCGGGGGATTTGTAGTGAAGTTGACCAGGCCGAGGCGCGGCATCATCTCAGGCAACAGCAGAAAATCGATGTTCAGGACATAACGCAACGCTGGCATCTGTTCATAACTGGCGCTGGCTGCAGGCAACCAACGTGCGCTGCTACCGATGTCCAAAACATAGAATCGCTTGGTCTCGTACAACTGCGGCCGGCTTTGAATGGCATTGGCGAGCGAAGACGTCACCATGCGTTGCAGTTCCTTCTGCACGATCAGCGTTCGGCCGTAAGCAAACGAAAATGACAACATGAACAACACAGGAATAGCCAGCAGCCACCTCAGCCGACCGCCAAGCCCTGACAGTAGGCGATGGGCCAGCAGTGCCAGCATCATCAAGACCACGCCGAACCCCATCAACAGGCGTGCGCCACCGTCAAAATGCGCGAACACCATCATCAGGCCGTATACCAGCAACGCCACAGCCGGGATGGGCAGCAGCAGCGCAACCGTCAACACCCCCCGTTCCCATACAGGGCGTGGATCAACCAACACCTCACGCAAGGCGATCAGCAGCGCCACAAGCGCCAGCCCCGAAAGGCCGATGAACACCCACGCCGTTCCCGGCGTGATCAACAACGCCACGTGCCCCAAGATAACTTCCAGGCGCCGCAACAGCTCAGGCCACCACTGGGCATCCAGAGGCAGCAACGCGGTGCGGGGGACATCTATGAACTGATGGGCCGTGAGCGAGTACAGCAGGCACCCGCCGAGCAGTTGTGTCAGCCGGCCGAAAAGATGACGGCAGACCTGACGCAACCCGGCATGGCCGAGCACCTGACGCATGATTTCGAGGCAACACAAGCCAGCGAAGACGTTGATGCTGACCTGGTAGAAACTCGCGGCACATGCCACCAGCACGCCGCCCAGCAGGCACTGCTGCCAGCGCTCGGCACTCAGCGTGATGGCCCAGACGCATGCAGCCAGCGCCAACGCCATACCGGGTGCGTCGTATTGGTACGACAGGTTTTGCAGAAAGAAGGGGTTGTACCATAAGGGCAATACCACCAGCACAGAGGTCGCCGTGGGGGCCGGGAAGTAATGTGACACCAGCCGGGCGAGCGCCAGTGCAGTCACGCTGGCAGCCAGCAGAATAGGCAAAGGGAACAGATTCACAGCCCCGACAGAGAAGCCCAGCATGCGATGCATCAGAAAGAGCAGGAAGCGCCCCTGCCCTGTCCAGGATTCATTGCCGGTAGGCGTGAGCCCGGCGTTCTGGGCGCGCCACACATCATCGATATAGGCGTAATCGGCAAGCACCAGCGGCAATAGATGCACCGCCAAGGCCAGCAGGCAGAGCATCTGCACCTGACGATGCGACAGTCGCTTGTTCCAGAAGAGCAATGGTGACATTGACGTTTCCGGGCTAATGGCTCCCGGGCAAGTCTAAACAGCCCACCCCGTGCCAACACCTGGCATTTATGTCAGTTGCTGCGCAGCGCTCAACGTGCCAGAGCACCTGCCAGCGTGGGTTTGGGCTTGCGGAACACCAACACATTACCCGCCATGACAGCGACCAGCCCGAGCAAAGCGGGGGCTGTCCATTGATAGCCCTCGGCAAACGCCGACACGTTCAGCGCCACCAGCGGGAACAGCACCGTGCAATACGCAGCCCGCTCCGGGCCCATGCGCCCGACCAACGTCAGGTACGCGGTGAAACCGATCACTGAACCCGGTATCACCAGGTACAGCAGCGAGCCGACATAGCGCGTGTTCCACTCCATCGCAAATGGAATACCGCTGATCAGGCAATACACGGCCAGCATCGCGGCGCCATAGACCATGCCCCAGGCATTGGTGGTCATGGGCTTGAGGCCAGCTTTCTGCTGCATGCTCGACAGCATGTTGCCTGCCGAAAAGCACAACGTACCGAGCAAGGCCAGGCCGAGACCATAGAGCGTTTCGCGGTTTGCCGCATGGTGCGACAGCTCCGGCCAGAACAGCAGCCCCAACCCCAAAAGGCCAAGCGCGCCGCCACCGAGTACGTTGCTGGCAACCCTCTGGCCGAAAAAGAGGCGCGCGTTCAGCGCATTCCACAGTGTTGCAGTGGAAAACACCACGGCGATCAAGCCACTGGCGATCCACTGGCTGGCGGTGAGGAAACACATGAAATTGACGCAGAACAGGCACAGGCCCTGCGCCAGGCACAGCAGATGACCGCGCCGATTCATCGGCTGCAGGCGGCGGGTGAGCAGCAGGATGGCGAACAGAATCAGGCCGGCCAAGGCAAAGCGGTAGACGATCGAAACCGGGATGGCCACTTCACCCAATTGCAGTTTCAGGGCGATCCAGGTGGTTCCCCAGATCAGGACAGTGAGCAGGTACAGGGAAAGGTTCATGGGGGTTCCTTAGGCATACGACCATGCATTGCGGTGGGCACCATGCGGCCAACCTGTGGGAGCTGGCTTGCCGGCGATCGAGGGCGCAGCCCTCGCCAGGGCCATCAGTGTTCTCTGCGGCCAGTGAAGTGCGCTTGCACAAACTTGCGCTTTTCAGCATTCAGGGAGCTGCCACCTCGGCGCATCGGCAGTACGATGGCGACAGAGGAAACGCTCATGACCCCACTGACCCAGTTGCACGTGTTCAACGCCATGCATGCCTCGCCCCACGCGAGGCTGGAACTGAGCGCGCACCTGGGCGACGGGCTGGCGGCGGCGCTATGGAGCAACCGTGACGATGCCCGCGACTATCAGGCGCCCAGCCACCACACGCTGTCGTGCTACATCGCCCACGGCACCGGCACCTTTCGCCGCCAGCGCCCAGCCGACAAAGGGGCGCCGGACAAATTGTGCATCATGCCGGCCGGCCACGAGTCCAACTGGGTGGTCAATGGGCAGATCCGCCTGGCGCACCTGTACATCAGCGAGGTGCAATTCGCCCTGGGCTGCGTGCGCCTGCTCGACCGGGAACCGCGGGAGATGCAACTGCAGGAAGCGACATTTCTCGACGACCCACGGCAGTCGGTGCGTTTTCGCCAGTTGATCAGCCTGGCCTGGGAAGAGCCAGGCGAGCGCTTGCTGGCCAGCAGCCTGGCACACGAGATCGTCGATCACGCCGTGCTCAGCCAGGTAGGGCTGCGCCAGGGGTTACGCCTCAAAGGCGGGTTGGCACCGAACCTGCGCCGGCAACTGGTGGAATACATCGAGACACACCTGGATCAGCCCATCACCCTCGGTGAGTTGGCCGTGCGTTGCAACCTCTCCGAGTATCACTTCGCACGCATGTTCCGCACCAGCTTCGGCTTGCCGCCACACCAGTACCTGCTGGCCCGCCGGCTGCATCGGGCCTGCCAGCTGCTGCGCCTGGGCCAGCTGCCATTGGGAGACATTGCATTGCTGTGCGGGTTCGCCAGTGCCAGCCATTTCAGCAACCGCTTTCGCCAGGCAGTCGGCGCGACACCTGGCGACTATCGCGCCGCCTTCAGCCACTAGAACTCGAAGGTACTCGACAGGCTCACCTGGCGCGCATCACCTATGGCAACGAAGTACTGGTTCACCGCCGAGCTGTAGTAAACCTTGTCGAACAGGTTCTTCACGTTCAGTTGCAGGCGCACATTGTGCTCGTCGAGCCGGGTCTCGTACGTGGCGAAAGCATCGGCAACGGTGTAGCTGGGCAAGTCGAAGGTGTTGGTCGAATTGCCCGGGCGCTCGCCGACATGACGGGCTCCGGCACCGAAACGCAAACGGTCGCCACCGAACAGGCTGCCGAAGTCGTACACCGCCGACAATGAGCCACTGTGCCTGGCCACGTTCTGCAGGCGGTTACCCTCGAGGTCCGGGTCCTTGGTCACCTTGGCGTCGGTAAAGGCATAGCTGCCGATCAGGCTCCAACGCTCACTGAGCTGTCCGGTCAGGTCAAGCTCCACCCCCCTTGAACTGACCTCGCCCGCATTGCTGTAGACCGTCTCGCCGGTACCGCTGTCGAAGTTGGAGACCAGCACGTTGCGCTTGGTGATGTCGAACAGCGCCAGGGTGCCGGTCAGGCTGCCAGGCATGTCGAGCTTGGCCCCCAGCTCCCACGACTTGCCCTCTTCCGGCGCAATCGACGAATCCAGCACCACACCGCCGGTCAGCGGGGCAATGCTGGAGTTGGGTTTGAACGACTCGCTGTAACTGCCATAGAACGACAACTGCTCATCGACCTTGTAGACGATGCCGGCATGCGGTACCCAGGCCTGGCCGCTGGTGTCGGTATTGGCCTTGAACGGCCGGCCGCGGCCGGCGTACTGGTCGTACTGCTGAAAGCGGGCGCCGGCCACCAGTATCCAGTGCTCGTCCAGGTGCAGTGCGTCCTGCAGGAACAGCGCCTCGGTGCGCAGCTTGTCGGTCTGATCGCTGTCGCTGGCGCGCACCGTACTGCCCTCCACTTCCTGGCCATAGACCGGGTTCACATAACTGAAGGTGGACTGAGCGGTCTGGCGAATCAGGTCGCCGCGAAAGACCTTGCGGTCTTCGTGATCAATGCCAATGAGCAGGTCATGCTGCATTCCGGCCAGCTCGACGTTGCCATTGAGGCTGAGGGTCGCGAACTGGTCGCGGCTCATGGCGTTGTGGGTGCCATCGATGCTGCGCGTGAGCGTGCCCTTGGCTTCGTTGACGCCGGTCACGCGCACTTGGCTTGCGTCGTAAGTCTCGCGGTTGAAGCTGTAGCCAGCGTGCAGTTTCCAATCGTCGGCCAACTGGTGGTCGACCTCAAGGCGATACAGGTCGGAGCGGCCTTCCATATCGTTGAAGGGTTCATCCAGGCGGCGCGTGGCCGGAATGTCCAGCGGGTGGCCGTTGCTGCCGAACGCAGTGCCCCGGTCGAACGGGTAGAGAAACTCGCGGTGCTCATAAGCCAGCACCACTTGGGTGTCCTCGCCCAGCCAGGCCAGCGACGGCGCCACCAGCGATTCGCGGTGCACGCCATAGTTGCGCCAGTAATCCTCGTCCTCATGATCGACGATCAAACGGTAGGCGAAGTTGCTGTCGCCCAGTGCCCCGGTGCTGTCGAACCCACCGCCGCTGCCGTTCTTGCCGCTGCCGTAGGTCGAGCCGCGCACGGTCAGGGCGTTGTACTGCTGCAATTGCGGGCGCTTGCTGACCACGTTGATCACCCCGCCCGGGTCCTGGATGCCATACAGCAGCGAAGCCGGGCCCTTGAGCACCTCGACCCGCTCGGTGTTCGCATTGAGGCTGCGCCCCTGCACGACGGGCATGCCATCGCGCATGATCGAACCGTCGCGGTTGTCACCGAAGCCGCGCTTCATCACCGTGTCGGAGGTGCCACCGAAATTGTTGCCCTGGGTGATGCCGCTGACATTGGCCAGGGCGTCATCCAGGTTGCGCGGGGCCTGGTCGCGGATGACCTGGGCAGGGACCACGTTGATGGCTTGGGGGATGTCCTGGGACGGGCCTTGGCCACGCATGATCGAGGCGCTGGCCGGCGGCTGGTAGCTGTAGGTGTCCATCTGCGAGGTCACCGTGGTGGCCTGCAGGTTGAGCGCACCGGAGGTGTCCACCGGTTCAAGCGTCAGGGTGCGGGCATCGACCCGGCGCCACGTCAGGCCAGCGTTGCCCAGCAATCGCTGCAGCGCCTGTTCGGCACTGAACGTACCCTGCAGGGCCGGTGCCTGCACGGCAGGCAGTTCCAAGGTGTAGACCACGCTCTGGCCGGTGGCGCGGCTGAAGGCATTGAGCGCCTGGGGCAAGGGCTGGCTCGGCTGGGCGAACCGGTGCAGTTCAAGCTGCTCGGCGGCAAGGACACAAGGGGCAGCAGCCAAGGCCGAAAGCGCAGAGAAACCTAGCCAGAGAGGGACGCAACGGTGGGTGAACTTCATGGACGCTGACCTGTGAGAGGGTGATGACTGCGAATGAATCGCACTTCCACTCATTACACGGATGTCACGTCCTGTTACCTCATCCGCTTTTGAAAATTATTTTTCCAGTGCCGCCGCTTAACGGATAACGGTCAACCGGCCGAAAACCGTCTGCCGCGAGAACCCCATCACCTTGCCCAGCGAATCCAGTGCCGCCAGTGGCTCGCGCACCGGGAAACTGCCGCTGACCTTGCGCTGCCCCAACTCGCCGTCGAGCAGCACGATCCGCCCCGGGTAATAGCGCCCCAGGTCCTCGACCACCTGCGCCAATGGCACCTGGTAGTAATTGACCCAGCCCTGGCGCCAGGCCAGACTTCTGTCGCTGTCCACACTCGCCGTCTCACCGGCCCGGCCTCTGGCATAGGCCAGTTGCTGGTTGGCCGTCAGCTCACGGGCGGCCTGCCCCTGAGCCGGCGTGACCGCCACCCGACCGTTGCGCACCGTGACCTGTGCCCCCTCGGCCTGCTCACGCACTTCGAACTCGGTGCCCAGCACCCGCACCTGCCCCCCCGCCGCCTGTACTACAAACGGGTCACCGGTGTGCGTGACCTTGAAGAATGCAGCGCCATGCAACAGCCGCACATGGCGCTGCCCCTGCTGGAAATCGACAGCAATGGCACTGCCCGCATCCAGCGTCACCTGCGACTGGTCAGCCAGCGTCACCTGGCGAATGGCGTCTGTGCTGCTGAAGTCGGCCTGCAGGTCCTGCAGCCAGTACCCCGGATGCCAGCCCCCGGCAACGCCCACGGCCAGCACCAGGCAGGCCGCTACGGCCAGTGCGCGGGCGCGCCGCCAGCGAGGCGGGGCAGGCGCCTTGGCCATAGCATCCAGGTATCGTTGCAGGTCTGCGTGTTCTTCCTCGGCCAGGCGTGCCGCGGGTGCCGCACTCTTGTGCCACAGCGCCTGGGCCTGGGCATAGGCCTCACGGTGCCTGGGGTCGGCCAGCAACCAGCGCTTGAACGCCGCACTGTGCGCTACCTCAGGCTGCTCGTTGATCCTGGCCAGCCAATGCAGTGCAGCGTGCGACGGGTCGGCGGTGGTCAAGTCTGAATGGCTCATCGACGGGCGCTCCCTGGCCTGCGCATCGGGGTCGCGGGTTCGGCAACACTGGCCTTGCACGCTTGGAGGGCGCGCATCATATGCTTTTCCACGGCGCTCTGGGACAGCTGCATGGCCTTGGCGATTTCGCCGTACTTGCAGCCGTGTATTCGGTTGAGCAAAAAGATCTGCCGGGTGCGCTCGGGCAGGGCGCGCAGCGCCGCTTCGATGCGCTGCAGGTCATGGTCTACCTCAAGGGCCTGCTCCGGTGCCTGGGCCGAGCACTCATCCAGTTGCAGCGAAGCTTCGGCGATGCGTTCGCGGCTGCCTTCGCTGCGCAGATGGTCGATGGCCAGGTTGCCGGCGCAGCGCAGCAGGTAGGTATCCAGCGCCTCGACCTTGACCTCGGGGCGGCGCCAGAAGCGCAAGAACAGCTCCTGCACCAGGTCCGATGCAGTGGCGCGGCAGCCTACCCGACGGCTGACCAGGGCTTCCATGCGTGCGCGCTGGGCCATGAAGACCTGGACGAAACGTGCGCGCGTACTGTCGCTGTCAGGTTCGATCAAGGCATCACCCGCCAGATATGACCAGCAGTGGGCCCAGTACCAGGCTGGTCGCCGCCAGCCCCAGCAACAGGCGCGGCTGGTAAGGCAAGGCGAAGACCCACAGGGTCACCCCGGCCATCAACACAGCGACCCACTCAACCAAGCCATGGGCCCACCCGCGCAAGTGCAGCGATAGCAACAGCGATGCCAGCAGCAACGACCAGCCCGCAATGCGCAGACCACGCAACTGGCCGATAGCAGGCTTGCGCCCGAGCAGGTCGCTGAAGTGCTTTTCCATCGCCAGGCACAAGGCGGCGAACCCGGCAAAACCGATCAGGGCGACGCTCAGCATCCGTTCACCTCGAGCGTTTCAGCCGCTGCCTTTGACACCCGGGGCTCACGCTTGGCCACAGCCTTCGGAGCACGCAGCATCTTGCCTGCGGCCCAGGCCAGGAAAAGACCGGTGCCCAATGCCGTGAGGTCCAGGCCCGCCATCGCCCAGTCGCCGGCGGCTACGCTGTGGTTCAGCCCCTGGCCGGTGGTCAGCGCATTGAGCAAAGGCAGCAGCGCGAAGGCCAGCGCGCCCAACCCAAGCTGCTCGCCCCAGGCTCGGCGCCCGGGGCGCAGCACGGCATGTACCAGCGACAACAGCCAGGCCACGAAGAACGTGTTCACCTCCCAGCCCGCCCGCCCTTGCAGCGCCACAGGCAGCAAGCGGTTGGCCCAGAAAAAGCCGGCCACCGCGAGCAGCAGGCCACTCATGCTGGCGATGTTGAGCACCTCGACCAGGCGCAACTCAGCGGGCATGCGTTCGCGCTTGGCATGCTTGAGCTGGCGCTTGCCAAGCCACATCACCAGGCCCGTACCGATGACCGCAGTACCCGCCACCCCGAACACGAAGTACAGCCAGCGCAACCAGGGCCCGGCGAAGTTGCCCATGTGCAGGCCGACGAAGCTGAACGAAGTCATCATCGCAGCGCTTTCCGGTGCCCCCTGGCTCAGCAGCTCGCCCGTGCTGCCGTCGAACATCCAGTTGGCGCTGCGCTTGTAGGCGATGTTGTCGGCCGAAGCCCGGGCGAAGCTCACGCGAGCGTTGCGGTCGCCCGGGTTGTGCACCTGGATGTAACCCATGCGGGCACCGGGGACCTGCGCCTGAACCTTGGCGTACAAGCCGGCCAACGGCACCAGTGGCGCAGCGACGTTGGCCACCTTGGGCACCTCCTCTGGGCCGAACAGGTCGTTGAAGTAGCCGTTGGTAGTGCCGCCATAGCTGGCCATGATGCTGGCCGGCATCACCATGTACATGAAGATCACCAGGCTGCTGTAACTGATCATCAGATGGAACGGCAACACCAGCACACCGATTGCGTTGTGCCCATCCAGCCACGAGCGCTGGCCCTTGCCGGGGCGGAAGGTGAAGAACTCCTTGAAGATCTTCTTGTGGGTGATGATCCCGGTGACCAGGCCAAGCAACATGATGAACGCGCAGAAGGTCGCCAGCCAGCGCCCCCAGGGGTGGGGCATCTGCAGCTGGAAGTGGAAGCGGTAGAAGAACTCGCCGCCGCGGCTGTCACGGGCCTCTACTGGCTGCCCGGTCTGGGCGTCGAGTTGCTTGCTGACAAAGCCACGGCGCCCGCCGGCAGGGTCACGCCAGCCGACGCTCAACGCGGCTTCGCGCTCGCTGGGCAAGCGGATCATCCAGTTGCCCGAGTGCGCCGCGTTGGCCTCCAGGTAGCGCTGGGCCAGGCCCAGGCTGGCCACCGGGTCGAGCGCGTGGCGGCGGACTTCGGGCTGTGCCCAGTGGCTGATCTCTTCCTTGAAATACGACAGTGTGCCGGTCAGGAAAATTGCGAAAAGCAGCCAGCCGAAAATCAGCCCGGTCCAGGTGTGCAGCCAGGCCATCGCCTGGCGGAAACCGTCCTTCATGGGTTCTTCATCCAATAGGCCAGCCCGTTGATCAGCCCCAGCAGCAGGCTCGGCAGCAACACGCCGAGCCAGGCATGCCAGGCGCTGCGGCAGGCAAAGCACCAGATGAAGGCCAACAGGTAGAAAACGAACGACAGCATCATGCCGGTCATGGCCGCGTCGACTTGCGCCAACGGCACCAGCAAGGTGATGCAGACACTGGCCATGGACGCCAGCAGGTACCCACCCAGCACCGCTGCCAGGCAGCGTGAGGTCACGGCCAGGCGGTAGCTGAGGGGCAGTCCGGCGGCATTGCGCTTCATGGCGGAGGTCCGGGAAACTCTGGGGGCTGCAATAGTAATGATTTCAATTCGCATAAGCAAAGTCTGAAAGACTTTGGGTTTTTAACCGGTCTTATGTCGTCAAAGGGCTGCCCGGTAGCCTCTGCGGGGTTAATTGCAACAGAAAATTTATTTTCACGAAGGGCTTGAATTCAGGCTTCGGTTGCCTGACCTTAGAGTCAAGAGGCGAAGAATTTCCAAGGGCCTCAAGGGCCTAGGCACGCCTCCATGCGAGCAAGCTGAATAAGGATTGAATCATGCAAATCCAGGTCAACAGCAGCAACCATATCGAAGGCAACATCCGTCTCAACGAGTGGGTCCGCAGTACGCTGCAAACCACACTCGAACGTTACGAGGAGGACCTCACCCGCATCGAGGTGCACCTGCGCGACGAGAACGGCGCCAAGCCCGGGCCGCATGACAAACGCTGCCAGATGGAGGCTCGCCCCAAAGGCCATCAACCGATTTCCGTGACCCATACCGCCGCTTCGCTGGACCAGGCGGTGGATGGTGCCGCCAGCAAGCTGAACAATGCGCTGGATCATTTCTACGGCAAGCTGCGCAGCAAGCGCGGCGTACTGGAACTGAGCGATCCCGACGCCTGACCCTTGCCAGTAAGCAAAAACGCCCGGCCATGTGCCGGGCGTTTTCGTTTTCACCTTCGTCCAGTTGAGTCAGTACTTGGCAACCTGCAACAGTGGTTGCGGGAACAGGTTGTCCAGTGTCTCCAGCAACCGTGCGTAATAAATGGGCTTGCGGAAGAAATCCAGCAGCTGCAGACGCAGCAGGTCGCTGAGGTCTTGCGCACCGGCGTGCCCCGACATGACGATCACCGGCAAATGCTGCCGGGCCGTATGGTCGCGCAGGCGCTGGATCAAACCAATGCCGCTTTCTTCCGGCATGCGTAGATCAGTGATGACCAAGGCAACGTCCGGATAACGGGTGAGCAGTTGCAGGGCAGCTTTCACCGAGCCTGCCGTGTGGCAGTAGTACCCCTCGTTGTCGAGGAGTTCGGCCAACTCAAGCAGGTGCTCTTCCTCGTCATCGACCAGAAGAATCTGCTGACGCGAGGGAGAGTTCTGCATGTGCGGCTCCTGTTGATCCGGTCCGACGAAACATCGCCTGTTATTGGTCTAGTTCAGGGCCGTCTGGATTGCGGTGAACATGGTACTGATGTTGCCGGAGATCCCGGGAACGAACCCGGCCAATACCACCGCCACCATCGCCGCGATGACCGCGTACTCGATACCCGAGGCACCGTCCTTGCGATGCAGGAATTGCTTGCAGTGAAGGATGACCTGTTTCAGCAACATGACCAGCTCCTTGCGGCGAACTCGCCGGCGACAATGGTGTCAAAGTGACGCCTGTTTGCCATCAAAGGATTGCCAAGCTGGAGCCGTCTGCAAATATAAAAAAGCATTAGTCATCAGGTGATAATCCAAAAGCATTAGATCCTTTTATCTCAACAACTGACTGTTTTAATTGGGTTTACGTTCTGGCTACAAAAAAAGCCGAGCGCCTAATGGCGAATGGCGATGGGTGGGCTACCGTGCAATAGCGAAATAGTGACTTTTTGCCACCACCCGACGCGTGCACGGAGGCCAGCCATGAGCAGTCGCTTGACCATGATTCTGGCTGCCCTTTTCCTGCTCGGCGCACTGCTCGCGGGATACTGGGGGGTCGTGCTCAGCCGCCCCCCTGCACCACCCCAGCCGGTAGCCCCCATCGCCGAGCAGCCGCCTGCGGTGGTTGCAGCGCCCACCCCGCAACCGCCCGAGCCGCAGCGCTTCCCCATCGTCGTGCTGCGCAAGGCGCTGCCGGCCAATACGCCCTTGACCGCAGACGACGTGCTGCTCGAGCGCTTGCAGGTAGTCCCTGCCGGTGCCTTCCAGCAAGTGGACCAAGTGATCGGACGCAGCAGCGCCAGGCCACTGGCCGCAGGTAGCTGGCTGGACGAGTCGAGCTTCCAGCCCGGCGGACCGCTGGCACGGATGATCCGTGCCCACGAGCGGGCCGTTGCGGTAGGCGTGGACGACGTGGTCGGCGCCGCCGGGCAACTGTACCCGGGTGATTTTGTCGACGTGCTGCTGTACCTGCGCGAAGAGGCCAACAACCCGCAGTCTTCTGCCCAGGTCGTGCTGCCGGCCCTGCGCGTGCTGAGCGTCGGGGAACAGATGGGCGTTACCAATGACGGCCGCCCGGCACTGACCGCCGAGGAGCTCAAGGCCCGACGCGAGCAGGCGACCCCAGGCAACCTCGCAAGCACCCGCACCGTGGTGCTGGCTGTCCCTGAAGCCTTGGCCAGCCGCCTGATGCTGGCAGCCCAGGTCGGCACCCTGCGCCTGGCCGTGCGCAGTGCCGCCGAGCAGCGGCTGGCCCGCTATTGGGCCCAAGCGGATAGCCAACCGCAGGTAGAAAGCATCAACCGGGAACTCTATCGGTTCAGCCAGCTTTCCCAGGCGCCATTGGCCAAAACCGCCTCAACCGCTGCAGCCGTTGCAAGCATGCAGATCATCCGTGGCGCACAGGCCGCGGACGCCAACAAGACCCCCTGACAAGGCAAGGATGCAGTATGCGTAGTTCCGAGCGTTGCAGTTCAAAACGGTTCTTCAGTCTCGCGTGCCTTGCCCTGCTCATGGTTGCGCTGCTGCCGAAGGCCCATGCCGCCAGCAACGGCTGCGAAGCATTTGCCCAGCTGCCTTCAGTGATCGAAATCGACCAAGGCCTGCAGCAAGAATTGCGCTTGCCGCTGGCGATCACCCGCGCCGCCGTCGGCGACCCCAAGGTTGCCGACGTGCAACCCAGCGGTGACCGCGCCGTGCTGGTGACGGCCGTGGGCCAGGGCAATACCACGCTCATGCTGTGGACAGCCTGCGCACCGGCGCCACACCGGGCCATGCTGTTCGTCAAAGGCCAGGCCAGCGCCGCCATGGCCGAAACGGGCCTGCCACCGTCGCTGGATCCGGAGTTGCCAAGCCAGGTGCAGGCCGATATCCGCTTCGTCGAGGTGCGCCGCACCAAGTACAAGGAAGCCGGCGCCCGGCTGTTTTTCAGCGGCTCGAACAACAGCCTGATCGGATCGCCGGGTACCGTGCCAGGCACTTCGGTGACACCGGGCGCCGTGCCTGTCACCTCGCCACAGATCCCGCTCAACGACGGGGTGTTCAACATCGTCTGGGGCGGCGGCAGCAGCCGCTTCCTGGCGGCCATCAATGCCCTGGAAAACAGCGGTTTCGCCTACACCCTGGCGCGCCCCAGCCTCACCGTGCTCAGCGGCCTGACTGCAAGCTTCCTGGCCGGTGGCGAGATACCGATCCCGGTGCCCAGCGCCGGCAGTGACAACTTCTCGATCGAGTACAAGGAGTTCGGCGTGCGTCTGGCACTGACGCCGACCGTGATCAGCCGCGACCGCATTACCCTGAAGGTAGCGCCTGAAGTCAGCGAGCTGGATTACACCAACGCGGTGACCATTGGCGGCACAAGCGTACCGGGGCTGAGCATACGGCGCACCGATACCAGCATTTCCCTGGCCGATGGCGAGAGCTTCATCATCAGCGGCCTGGTCGGCAACAACACCCGCTCCGCCGTGGACAAGCTCCCCGGGCTGGGCAACCTGCCGATCCTTGGCGCGTTCTTCCGGCAATCGGCCCTGATACGTGAGGAGACCGAGTTGCTGATGATCGTCACCCCGCACCTGGTTCAACCGCTGGCGGCCAATGCCCGCCTGCCGGAACTGCCCGGCGAAGGGTTGCGTACCTACGACCCCAGCTGGGGCCGGCTGTTCTTCATGGAAAACGGCAACTTCGATGGCCAAAGCGGGTTATCACGATGAACGAGAGCCTCAACCAGACCTTTCTGGGCATCACCCGCAATGAAGAAGACCTGCAGTGGCTGCAGAGCGCGCTGGCACCCCAAGGCCAGGTGATCGGCGCCAGTGGCGGCAGCCTCGACGAACTGCTGGCGCTGATCAATGCGACCTTCAGCACCCTGGTGTTCATCGGCCTGGACCGTGAGCAACTGGTCAATCAGTGCGCACTGATCGAGGGCGTGCTTGAAGCCAAGCCGCTATTGGCGATCGTCGCTCTGGGCGATGGCATGGACAATCAACTGGTGCTGCACGCCATGCGTGCCGGCGCCCGCGATTTCGTCGCCTACGGCTCACGGGCCAGTGAAGTGGCCGGGCTGGTCCGGCGGCTGGGCAAGCGCATGCCCACCGTCACCAACAACCCAAGCCTGGGCGGCCTGACCGTGCTGTACGGCGTGCAAACCGGTGCCGACGGCGCTTTGCTGACCACGCACCTGGCGCGGGTGGTACAGGAAAGCGGCCAGCAGACCCTGCTGCTGGACCTGGGCATGCCACGTGGCGACAGCCTGGCGCTGCTGGGGCTGGAGGCGTCGTTCTATTTCGGCGATGCCCTGCGCCACCTGCGCCGGCTCGACACTACCCTGATCGACAGTGCTTTCACCCGCGACAAGAAAGGCCTGCGCCTGCTGACCTTTGCCGAAAACGATGACCCGCTGCGCCAGACCAGTGCCGCCGAGCTGTACATGCTGCTCAGCGCACTGCGCCAGCACTTCCAGCACATCGTCGTGAACCTGACCGGGCATGCCGACAGCGAAGCCCTGCGCACCATCATCAGCCACTGCGACAAGCTCATCATCTATACCGACCAGAACATCCTCGACTGCCGGCGCAACCTCGAAGTGCTGGAGCTGTGGCGCGATCATGGCATCAAGCTGGAGCATGCCAGCCTCTTGGTCGACCGCTACCTGGGCAATGTCGCCCCGGATGCCGAGAGCCTGGCCAAGCGCTATGCGCTGCCGCTGCTCAAGGTCATGCCCGACAGCCCCGAGGTGCGGCTGAACGTGAAAAACCAGGGCCTGAGCCTGTTCGAACTGGCCCCGCGCGAAAACCTTACCCAAGCCCTGCGCGGCCTGGGTGAGCGCTTGGCGCAGCGTTCGGAAAACCTTGCGCCACCGGCCTTTACCTGGCTGCGTCGGCTATGGGGCAGCAAATGAACGGCGACCAACCTTTCGGCGGCCCCAACCATGCCTCTGGCGACCCATATGCGTTAAAGCGCGCACTGCACCGCTTTGCCATCGATGCCATCGAAGACAGCGGCCGCAACCTGCTCGAAGGCGCGCGCCCGGCACTGACGCAGTTTGTACTGGAGCAGGTGGGCGATTACGTGGCGCGCCTGCGCCTGGCTATGTCACGCTACGAAATGGAGCGCCTGGCCGAAGAACTGGTCGACGAGCTGACCGGGTTCGGGCCGCTGGAGGTGCTGCTGCGGGACGCCAGTGTCACCGAGATTCTGGTCAACGGGCCGCACAGGGTGTTCGTCGAGCGGGCCGGGCAGTTGCAACAGACCGACCTGCGTTTCATCGATGCCCAACACGTCGAGCGCGTCATGCAGCGCATCCTTGCACCGCTCGGGCGCAGGCTGGACGAATCGTCGCCGATGGTCGACGCGCGCCTGCCCGACGGCAGCCGGGTCAATGCGATCATTCCACCCGTGGCCCTGGACGGGCCGTGCCTGTCGATCCGCAAATTCCGCCAGGACATGCTCAAAAGTGCCGACCTGCTCGCCACCCGTGCCATCGACCAGCACATTTTCGACTTCCTCGAGCGCGCCGTGGGTCGGCGTTGCAACATCCTGGTCAGCGGCGGCACCGGCACCGGCAAGACCACCCTGCTGAACATCCTCAGCCAGATGATCGCCCCGCGCGAGCGCCTGGTGACCATCGAAGACGTCGCCGAACTGCAACTGCACCATCCCCACGTGGTACGCCTGGAAACCCGCCCGCCAAATGCCGAGGGGCACGGCGAGATCAAGGCCAGCGAGCTGATCCGCAATGCCCTGCGCATGCGCCCGGACCGTATCATCCTCGGCGAGATCCGCGGCACCGAGGTGCTGGACGTGCTCACCGCGATGAACACTGGCCACGACGGCTCGATGAGTACGGTGCACGCCAACACCGCGCAGGACGCCTTGCTGCGCCTGGAAACCCTGGTTGGCCTGAGCGGGCGGCAGATCGCCGAGAAGACCTTGCGGCAGATGATCTGCGCGGCACTGGACGTGGTGATCCAGCTGACCCGCCTGCCCGACGGTCGCCGCTGCGTCAGTGAAATCCTGGAAGTGGTCGGCGTGCGTGACGACGTGTATGTGACCAATACCCTGTTCCGCCTCGACCGCCGCGGCGGCGACGTGTTTCTGCGTGAGGCGCCGAACCCCGCGGGCAGCAAACTGCGCCATGAAGGTGTGCAATGACCGGCCCCCTGCTGCTGGCGCTGGCGCCCCTGTTGCTGGGCGTCTCCCTGATGCTGTTTCGCCTGGGCCTGTACAAGCGCAGCGAACAGCGCATTCTCCAGCGCCTGGGGCGCGCCTTTGAATTGGTCCGCAGCGGCAATGCACGGCGCGCCTGGCTCGAGCCGCTGTTGCAACGTGCCGGGCTTGGCGCAACCGACTGGCAACCGCAGCGCTGGCTGCTGGCCTGGCTCGGCCTGGCACTGGTGGCGCTGCTGGGGGCCGGTTGGGTGGCCGGGCTGATGGTGCTGGTCGGCCTGCCGCTGCTCGGCTATTTCACCCTCAGTTGGCTATGCCGACGGCGCGTGCACCAGCTTGTCGAACAACTGCCCGCTTTGCTGGACTACAGCGTGCGCAGTCTCAAGGCCGGGCGCACCCTCAATGATGCGGTCCTTGGTGGTATCGACGGCTCTCGCGAGCCCTTGCGCTCGACCATGACCCGGGTACGGCGCAACGTACAGCTGGGCGTGCCGCTGGACGATGCGGTCAACGAACTGGCCGAGCTTTACAACCAGGACGAGCTGCGTCTGTTCGCCATGGGGCTGCGCATCAACCAGCGCTACGGCGGCAATACCAGCGAGCTGATGGAGAACCTGATCAAGCTGATCCGCGAGCGCGAACAAGGCAGCCGTCAGCTCAAGGCCATGACCGGCGAAACCCGCATCACAGCGATGATCCTGGGTGCCTTGCCGCTGTGCATGGTCGGCTACTTCCTGATGGCCAATCCGCACTACCTGCTGACCATGTGGCAAGACAGCAGCGGCCAGATGATGCTGCTGTTCGCCTTCGCCCTGCAGGTGGTCGGCTGCCTGGTGCTGTGGCGCATGATGAGGAGCCTTTGACCATGGCCTTGTTGCTCTGCGCCGTGTGCCTGTTCATCGCCGCCGGCTTGCTTGGCTTGCAGGCCGCCCGGCAGTTGCGTGCCCGCTACCTGGTCGCTCGCAGGCTGCAGGGGCGGTTGGCGCGCGAGGAGCGCCTGGGGGACTGGCTGCACTGGCTGGGCAGTAGCCCGCTGGGGCGGCGCCTGCAGAAACTCGACGGGGAAACCCAAGCCTTGCTTGACCGTGTCGGCTGGCGCCGCAGCCGCCAGCGGGCGCTGTTCGCTGCCATGCAACTGGGGCTGCCGCTGCTGGCGGTCGTGCTGACACTGATCCTGCAGCAAGGCGTGCTAGGCGGTGAAGGCACGCACTGGTTGGTCTGGCCGTTATGCGCCTTGGGTGCCAGCTACCTGTTGCCCAAGCGCTTGCTGGCGGTTGCCGCCAGACGGCGCCAGCAGCGTATCGCCCAGGAAGTCAGCCTGATGATTCCGCTGCTGCGCATTCTCTTCGAGACCGGCCTGGCCGTAGAGCAGGCACTGCGCGTGCTGAGCCAGGAAGGCCAGGCGCTGGTCCCCGAAATCAGCGAAGAGTTGCGCCAGGTGCTGCAACGGGTGGACTCGGGCCTGGCGCTCGGCCCGGAGCTGGAAAAGAGCGCCCGGGTACTGGCCGTGGATGAGTTCATCGACACCTGCGTGATCCTTCAACAGTTGCTGGTACAGGGCAGTGGTGCGATGAAATCGCTGCTCGCGCTCAAGGACCTGCTCGATGACCGGCGCCTGACACGCATGCAGGAACGGGTATCGAAAATGTCGGCAAAAATGTCGGCGGTGATGATGGTATTCCTCTTCCCGGCACTGCTCATCGTCCTGGCCGGGCCGGGATTTTCCGCCTTGACGCGGGCCTTGGGCCCCTAGGGAGTAATGGATGAAAGCGACCCTGTTGTTCACCGGCCTGCTCTTGCTGACAGGATGCGCCGGCCAGCAGCCTGAAGGGTTCGGACACTTGTTCGGCACCTCGAGCTGCGGCAAGCCGAACGCCGATCAGCAACTGGCGCTGAACCTGGCGGACGAGATGCTCAACGATGGCCGCCCGCATGCCAGCCTGGCGCACCTGGAGCAGTTGCCCAACACCCTCGACCAGGTACGCCTGCGCAAGGCCAGGGTCTCGCGCCTGTTGGGGCGCAGCGAAGCAGAACCGCTGTACCGCAGCCTGCTCGGCGGCTGCCTCGCGGCCGAGGGTGAGCATGGCCTGGGCCAGCTCGCCTCGGCCCGGGGCGATGACGTACAGGCCTTGCAGAACCTGCAGCGTGCGGCGCGTCTGGCCCCCACCGACGAGCGGGTTCGCAACGACCTGGGTGTGGTGCTGATGAGCATGGGCCGGTATGAACAGGCACGGTTCGAATTCCTGACCGCCATCGAGCTCAAGGATGACAACCCGCTGCCCGCCGTCAACCTGGTGACCTTGGCGCTGCTGCAGGACAACTGGCAGCAAGCCACCGACCTGGTCGGCCGCCTGCGGCTCAAACCGGCGCAGTTTGCCCAGGCCCAGGCTCGCGCCAGCCAGATCAAAGCCACAGGACGCGGGCCGATAGCTTCGGCCAGTGGCGCAGGTGTGATGGTCAACTGAGCAAAGGAGAAGGTCATGATCAGGTATGTGATGCTGCTGGCCTGCTGCACCGGTATTACCACGGCCTGGGCAGAGGATTACCCACGCCAGCAACCGCCTGCGCTGACGGCAACCGAAGCGCTGCTGCGGGTGCAGTCCAGTGGCGAACAGGCGTCCACGCGCCTGCAGGTGCAGACGGCGCGCGAGCGTGATCTGTCCAAGCAGCGCTGGCTGGAAACCTACAAGTACGCCATTCCGGATTTCTATCGCTGGACCAAGATGACTGAGTCGAACAACTGATCGGGCCTGGCGCTCTCACTGCAGGCACACGCTGGTCAGCAAAAAGCCCACCAGCACAAAGGGCGCGAATGGCTGCTTTTCAGCCCCCTGCCCTGCCCTGCGCCGCGCCCACCGTCGCAACAGCGCCCAGACCAGCAAGGTGCCGCCGGCGCCGATGAACGTACCGAGCACGTAGTCCTGGCTGGTGGCCAGCCCCAGCGCGGCGAGCAACTTGACGTCACCGGCACCGAAACGCCCCATCGCGTAGCCGGGCAACGTGAGCAGCAACACAATCGCCAGTGCCCAGCCGGCATCACTGGCCCGGGCGCCGATCCAGCTGTGCCCGGTAACCGCCAGCCACACCAGCGCACAGGCTGCGACGCCCAGGGTCAGAAGGTTGGAAATCTGCCGTTCGCGGACATCTTGCCGGCTGCACAAGGCAAGCCACAGCAGCAGGGCAATACTGGATATTGGCAATTGGCCATCCCTGTTCGTCGAAGGCTTCTATGCTGTAACTCAGGACTCCTCGTCAGGGTAGACGCAATCATGCAAGCAGGCCCGGTAGCACGGCAAAAAGGCGCGGCAGCCATCGAGTTCGTCGCCGTCTTCATGATCTTTTTCACAGTGTTCTACGGCCTGGTCAGCTACACCCTGCCAATGCTGATGCTGCAATCGTTCAACCAGGCCAGCAGCGAGGCCGTGCGCCGCTGCGTGGCTCTGGACCCGAGCAGCGAGACCTATGACGACGATGTACAGGCGCTTGCCCATGCAGTGATCCGCGAGCAGTTGGCCTGGATGCCTGAGGCACTCGACTTCCAGCCGGCCGATGCGCAGGTGAGCGTGGATGATAACAAGCTGCTGAAGGTGACGATCAATTATCCGAAAAGCAAACTGCACAAGGTGCTGCCGCTGCTGGTGATACCGCTGATTGGCGAAGTGCCCCGCTTGCCTGAGAGCTTGCAGGCCGAAGCGAGCCTGCAACTGTGAGTGGCCTGTTCGATCGCTGGCTGGGCAGCCATGGCGCAGAGCCCGCCGCGCAGATGCCGCATGCCGTGGGCCTGCAGGTGTGGCTGGACGATCAGGGGCATGTGCTGCGCCTGGCCGGGCCCTTGCGCACGCTGCTGGCCGTACCCAGCCACGCGCAGGCGCGGGTGCACGACTACCTGTATCGGCACAGCTGGCTGGCTCTCGAAGGTGTGCCCGCCGATTGGCAAGGGCAAGCACTGGACCTGGATTTTCACACCGTGCACGGCCAGGCCCTGCAGACCCGTGGCTGGCTGCAACACCAGGCTGTCGGCTGGATGCTGCAGCTGTTCGATATCAGCGACCTGCTGCGCCAAGGCGCTCAGCAGGAGCAGTGCCTGACCTTGCGCCAGCTGGCCGCAGACGTCGGCCAGGCCGTGCGTGACTGCAGCGAAGACTGGCTGACGCAGACGACCGCCGAGCAACTGCTGCGCCTGGCCGAGCACTGGCATGCCGGCTCGGTACGCCTGATGTTGGCGGACCCATCGGGCTGGCGGGCGCATACCTGCAGCGAAAGCGACTGGCCTTGGCCCGATGACCAACGCCTGCAGCCGTGGCTGCAGGCGCTTCCCGCCCATTTTCAGCAGGTCGCGCCTGACTTGCCGCACTGGCGGGCGACGTGCGCTGGGTTGCCGCTGTTCCTTGTGCCATACAGCCACGGCCATGAGGTACAGGCCTGGTTGCTGTGTGCGGGCGCGCCATCGGTGCCTTCACCAGAGGCGGCCAAGGCGCTCTTGCAAGCCTTGCTCGAGCCGCTGCTCGCGCGCCTGCGGCAACACCAGTTGCAGCAGCGCTCGCGCCATCTGGACGAGCTGCAACAGCAACTGGGCGCAGGCTGGTGGCAATGGCCGGGGCAAGGGCCGCTGCATTTCGATCCGGCCTTGGCCGCCAGCCTTGGCCTGCCCAGTGCGGTGAGTATCGAGCAATGGCTGGCGCGCCTGCACCCGGCTGATCGGGAGGCTGCGCAAATGGCCCTGGAGCAGCTGCGCAACGGTGTGGCATTGAGCTTGAACGTGCGGCTGCTCGAAGCCGACAGTGGCGCGGCGCCTCGCTGGCTGCACTGGGTCGGGCAGTTGCACGGCGGGCAGGGGCACGGCTTTGTGCTCGACATCAGCGCACTGAAAGCCCAGGAGCTTCAGGCCAGCGCCGCGCGCGCCCGGCTGGAGAACCTGATCGCCAGTTCGCCTGCGGTGATCTATATCCAGCGCTGTTGCGAGGGCGCGTTGCACAGTGAGTTTTTCAGCGCCAGCCTGACGCCGATGCTGGGCTGGCCCAAAGATAGCGAGCTGGCGCGCCATCCAGGCCAGGCGGTACACCCGCACGACCGGGCGCTATGGCTTGAGCGAACACGTACGCTGTTGCGCGATGGCCAGGTCCGCAGCCGCTATCGCCTGCGCGACCACTTGGGTGGCTATCACTGGGTGCTGGACGAAGCCCGGCTGTTGCGTGACGACCTTGGCCAGCCGGTCGAGGTGGTCGGCCTGTGGCTGGATGTCAGCGAAGCGACCGAGGCAGCCGAGCGTGTGCGCCAGAGTGAGGAACGCTACCGGGTGCTGGTGGAGGATTCACCCGCGATGATCTGCCGCTACACCCCGGACCTGCAGCTGCTGTTCGGCAACCGGCCGCTCGCCGAACAACTGGAGTGCGCACCTGAGCAACTGAGCGAGATGAACCTGGGCCAATGGATGTCCGACAGCCAGCGCCTGTCGTTTCTGCAACGCCTGGCCGACCTTACCCCGGAGCAGCCGCTGGGCAGCGCGGAGATCTGTCTGCAACTGCCAGGGCACAGGCATGCCTGGTGGGTGTGGGCCGAGCGTGGGCTGTTCGATGAGCAAGGCCGGCTGCTGGAAGTGCAGGCAGTGGGGCGCGACAACACGCAGGTAAGGCAAAGCCAGCAACAATTGATGCAGGGCGCCAAGATGGCCACGCTCGGCGAGTTGGCGACAGGGCTGGTGCATGAAATCAACCAGCCGCTGAACGTGATGCGCCTGGCCATTGCCAACACACTCAAGCGCGTGGAAAGCGGGGTAGTCGAAGTCGAGTACCTGACAGGCAAGCTGCAGCGCATCGATGCACAGGTAGGGCGCGTGGCCAGGCTGGTGGAGCATATGCGCACCTATGGGCGGCGCTCCGCGCTTGAGCACCAGGTGTTTGCAGCCTGGACTGCGGTGGATGGCGCAGTGGCGTTGCTGGCTGAAGGGTTGCGCGGCAAAGGTGTGGCCTTGCAAGTCGAAGAGCCGGATTTCTGCCCGGAGGTGCATGGGCATGAGGACCAGCTCGAGCAGGTGCTGATCAACCTGATGGTCAACGCCCGGGACGCTTTGCTCGAGCGCCAGGTGGCCAGCCCACGGATCGGCATCTGCCAGCGTATCGAGCAAGGGCAACTGTGCCTGCAGGTGGAAGACAACGCCGGCGGTATCGACCCACGCCTGATCGAGCGCATCTTCGAGCCGTTCTTCACCACCAAGCCTGCGGGCGTGGGTACCGGGCTGGGGTTGTCGGTGAGCTTCGGCATCGTCGAAGCCATGGGCGGCAGGCTCGAAGCGCTCAATGGTGTTGACGGCGCCTGCTTCCAGGTGTTGCTGCCCATCTACAACACCAACTGAGCACGGCCGGTGGAACAACTGAGGTTGGCGCCGACGTCGGTATTGACCAGGTCGATTCCCAGAACCTTCAGCAGCACATTGACCAACGGGTCGATCAGGGGGCTGAGCAACCCTCTTATCAAGGGTTCGATGATGCCTTTGACCGTACCGAGTACATTGCCGGCGATCACCAGCACATCGCCGAGGCCACTGTTGGCGGTGGGTTTGAAGGCCTGGAGCTGGACGCCCAGCAAGGTGTCGCTGAGGCTGCCGACCACGTAGTCATTGGCGGGGCGCATGTTCAGGTACTCGGCGGGCTGCCCGATATTGGGCGGTTCGTTAACCGGGCCCTGGAACACCAGCGAGTGCTCTACCGGGCCACTGCCCAGCAGCTTGCTGTCGACCCGCAGGCCAAGGCCGCCACCGGCGTAGGGTATTCGGCTTTCGCAAGTTCCGAGTATCAGCAGCTTGGTGCAGCGTTTGGTGCCGATATCGATCAATGGCAGCGCCTTGACTGCGGTAGTGCCGGTGGTGAAGAACGCGTCAGTGGATTCGAAGCGCCCCACCGCCAGCTGGGCAGCAGCGCTCTGGGCCTGAACGGTCAAACGCTTGGGCGAGCATCTGAACGTGTCAGGAGACTGCGGGTCGAGGCGTGCCGTGGCTTCGGCGACCTGAAGGCCAATGTCCAGCTGAAGCTTGTCAGGCACGAGCACGATATCGGTGACGGTGCACGGCACACCCAACAGGCATAGCACCGATTCCAGTGTCGAAGCCAGGTTCAGGCTGAGCAGGTTGTTGAGCACGTTGGTCAGTGGCGAGGCCAGGTCGAGCACCGCATTGACCAAGCCGAAGACCGTGCTGAGCAGCGGCAGGTCGAGCGAAATCATCGCCCGTACCTGAGCCGTGTGAACCCTCAGTTCATCCGTACGCGGATCGCCGACCGCCGAGACCTGTTGCGGCTCGATCACCTTCAGCCGCACCCGGCCGTTGATCAGGCCGAGCACGCTAATCGGCAAGTCGGCAGTGGCTGCGCTTTCGCTGGCAGCCAGCTGGATCACCCCCTGCACCAGTTGCAGCAGCTGGATGCTGGCGTCCAGCCCCGCTTGGGCAGTACCGTTCTGAATATCGAGAATGTCGCCCAGTTGCAGCAACGTGCTGTTGCCGGCCCCCAGGGCGACCTTGCCCAGGTTGGTGACAACATCGGCGGCGGCACCGCTTTGCTCAAGTACCTTGACCGCCGCTTCCAGCAATTGTGTGGCGGTGGCGTCGGCATTGAGCAGTTGCTCGTAGTCGCCAACGGTCAATTGCAGGTCGACAGCCAACTGCTCGAGGTAGTTGAGCAGGTTGAGGTCGGTTGCGGCTATGCCTTTCCAGCCTGCGAGGCCAAGCTGCACGTTGCCTCCCAAGGCGCCGAGCAGGCCATCGAGCAACACCGACTGTTGCGAATCCACCGTAGCCAACGTAGTGCGAATGCTCAGCATGGCCTGTGGCGGCAATGCCTTGGACGCCACCGCATGGGCCTGCAGGGTGGTGGTCAGGGGAGCCCCGCCACCTTGGGTCAGGATGTAGATGCCGGCGGCAAAACTGGTGGTGACTGTGTTGCTGACATCGACCCGTATCGCTTCGTTACGGGCATTGTCGCTGGTAAACGTGCGCAGGCTATTGGCACCGGTCTGCAGGTAACCGCAACTGGCCACCAAGGGGCTGCCAGGCGTGTGGCCGTTGCGGGCGGCGGCTACGCTGGCGATGGCCGTGGCCTGTGGGCCATTGCCCGTGCACACGGCAGACTGGCCTGCAGCTTCAAGCGCGGCCATGTCGGCGATGCGTTGCAACTTGCGCTGCTCAAGGTAAAGACGGCCGCTGTCGACCACTACCAGCATGAAAAGCAAGGCCAGGGCCAGTGTGGTAACCGCCATCAGGCCGATCGCGCCACGCTGCCGGGCAGCGGAAGAGGGAACCACGGGCACTCCTTTGCAGGCCAGAGGCCAGCCATCGCGGCTTTGGTCACAGGAGTGTAGTCACACTAGTGGCTAATTGCCTTGCTCTGGGGCGCGAGGGCTACCGATCAAATGCCCTGAACCAACCCGGCATCTACCCGGTCAATTCCTGCAATCACCTATTGCAGGCCCAGACCATGAACAATCCATTCGAACAGATCAGCGCCGCCTTCGCCCCCGAGTACCGCGTAAACCTGAGCATCGAGCGCCTGGACGGCAGCATCATGCTGACACTGTCCGATGATGCCGGGGTGGTCGCCAAGCGCCTGATAACCCAGGCACAGCGCAACGACCCGGTGCGCCTGCAGCGGGTCATCGACAGCATTCGCCTGGGCTTGGCCATCGAACTGGGGCAGAACCCTTTGCAGGTACTGGCCGCCCTCACCCGCGACCCACGCCAGCAGCCAGGTCACTCCATCGCCAACTGACGGCTACTTGCCCTCTTCCACTGCCTTGCCATTGGCGTCCAGCACCTTGGTCGAGGGGTAACGGTACGAGGCGTAGCGCACCACCAGGATCGAAAACGCCAGCAGCAGGATGCCCCCGCACAGGTACAGCAGGCCCTCATCCGGCGCCTTGTGGTGCGACACATCACCGATCAGCAGGCGGGTGAGCGCGGTGATCGCCACATACAGCAGGAAGCGGATAGGCATGTGGTTGGTCTTGAAATAGATCCCGACCATCGCCCCAAGCTCCAGGTAGATGAACAGCAGCAGGATGTCATCGACGCTGATGCCGCCCTTGCCGAGCATGTCCAGGAACGTCATCACCGCCGCGTAGGCGGTAATGGCGCCGATGCCGAACAGGGCAAGGTAGTGAAACCCCTCTACACACAGATTGCCCAGCGAGTCGGCCGAGCCATGCAGGCCCTTGCGCAGCTTTTCTGCCCATTTGATGTTCACGATGTGCGATTCCCCGATACGACATGAAGGATGATGCGTCACGCGTGTGACGCTTGTGCCATGCAGTTAAAGGGCCAGGCCCCTGCTTTTGGAAGGCGGCAGATTGCCGCAAGGCACCTGTGGGCTACGCTTTTTTGCGGCAAGGGTTGCACCTAAGGTGCGATTGCCATTACTGTATGCGCATACAGTGATCGATAAACCAACCGCAAAAAGGCACAGAGGTGATGAATGGCCGTCGAAGTGGTGTACCGCAGCAGCCGCGACCCGGAGCGCTTGTTCATGGATAAGGCCGAAGCAGATCGTCACGACAAGATGCTCGAACTGGCCGAGCGCCTGGCCGAGGTGCTGCACAAGGCGGTGCCGTCGCTGACCGAGCAGCAGGTCGAGGAAGCCGGCATTTACATGGCGAAGAACCGCGACGTGTTCGCGCGGGCATTCAAGAGCCAGCCGGACGCGTTGGGTGAGTTGTTGCAAGGTGACGCTGCAGAATGATGTCGACGGCCGGGCCGCCGTGCGGCTTCAGCCATATAGCAACCGCTCCGCCAGCATTTGAGCCACACGGGCGGGCGAACGCTTCTCGGCCTGAGCGTGGGCGAACACCTCGGTCAGGCGCGTCGGGATCCGTGCCAGGTGCGCGGTGATGGTGCCCAGCTCCTCGCCGCGGTGCTTCATTGCCACGTAGATCAAACCACCGGCGTTGATCACGTAGTCCGGAGCATAAAGAATCCCGCGAGCCTCCAGTTGGTCAGCCACCTGCAAAGTGGTCAGCTGGTTGTTCGCCGCCCCTGCCACCGCAGCACAGCGCAATTGCATCACCGTCTGGCCATTGAGCACCGGGCCCACGCCACACGGCGCAAAAATATCGCAGGGCGTACTGATCAAGGCATCGTTGGTCACCGGATGGGCGTTGAACTGCTCCACCGCCAGCCGCACCCGACCGGGGTCCAGGTCACTCACCAGCAACTCCGCACCTGCTGCGTACAATTGCTCGGCCAATGCGTAACCCACATTGCCCAGGCCTTGCACCGCAATGCGCAAGCCTTTGAGGTCGCTGCTGCCCAGGCGGGCCAGGCAGGTTGCACGGATACCGGCGAATACCCCCATGGCCGCATGCGGCGAGGGATCACCCGAGGCCGTTGTGCTGGTCACATGGGGCGTACTCTGGGCGATGCAATCCATGTCCAGCGTGGAGGTGCCGCTGTCCACAGCGATGATGAAACGCCCCTGCAGGGTATCGACGAAGTGCCCCAGCGCCTCGAACAGCGCCGCGCGGTTTTCCACGTGCGGGTTGCGCATGACCACCGCCTTGCCACCCCCCAACGCCAGCCCGGCCAGCGCCGCCTTGTAGCTCATGCCTTGCGCCAGGCGGATGGCATCGGCCATGGCGCTCTCGTCGTCTGCGTAGGGCAGGTAGCGGCAACCTCCCAGCGCCGGGCCTCTAATTTCGTTATGAATGGCCACCACAGCCTTGAGGCCGGTTTTCGGGTCGGTGAACAGGTGCAGTGACTGAGTGCGGGTGCTTTGCATCAGCGCGAACATCGGCGGGCTCCCCTGGGAGGTGCTCCTAGCAGTATAGGCATCCACATGCACGCCAAGCTGCGACCGGACCACTGGACGAATCACGACGCCAGCGCTATTACTCAAGGGTATGCGGAGATGCCCCCATGAACCCACGCCAAGCCTGCCTGGCCTGCCTGGAACGCGAACCGGTCGCCTTGCTGGAAGCTGCCTTGTGGATTGCCGCCGAGCACGATCGCAAGGTCGAGCCCGCAGCCAGCCTTGCCAGCCTGCACCACCTGCAAGCCGAAATCAGCGCCAGCCTGCCGATGCTGCCGGTGTGCGAGCTGGCTCAGCCACTGCTGCGCCAACTCAATGCGCTGGGCTTCCAGCAGGATGAATTCCACCCACTGCGCCCGCAGGCAGCACTGATGGACAAGGTTTTGCTGCGCCGCCGGGGCCAACCGCTGGCGCTGGCCATCATTACCCTGGAGCTGGCCCGGCGCCTGTCCATAGCGCTGGAGGGTGTGGCATTCCCAGGGCACTTTCTGCTGCGCGTACCCGGTGCCGATCACCTGCTCGACCCTTGCGGTGGCCGGCGCCTGTACCCCAATGATTGCCGCGAGTTGCTGGCCCGCCAGTTTGGCCCGCATGTGCCGCTGACAGCCGAGCACCTGCGCACGGCCAGCCCGGCCCAGATGCTGCAGCGCCTTTCGCGTAATTTGCGCCAGCTGCATATCAGCAATGACAACCACCTGGCCGCGCTGGTCGACGCCGAACGGGTCATGCAACTGGGCCCGGTGCAAGTCAGCGACTACATGACCCGCGCCTCGCTCTACCAACACCTCGACTGCCCGCAGGCCGAACGCTTCGACCTGGAGCATGCCTTGCTGCTCACCGAGGATCCGGTCCAGCGCCTGAAGCTGTCCGAACGCATCGGCCAGCTACCGCTGGCGAACCGTTCGATTCACTGAGGCGGTGTATCCGGCTGGCAGGACGGGTGCGCCTTGGCGAATGCAGCATGCCTGGCGGCCAATGCCGCAACCCGGCGGATACGCGGATAGCTGCCAAGGTCGATGTTGAATCGCTCGGCGGCATACAGTTGCGGGACCAGATAGACGTCTGCCAGCCCCGGCGCCTCACCAAAGCAGTAGCCATCATCGCCGATCAGCTGCTCTACAGCCGCCAGGCCTTGGCCAATCCAGTGGGCAATCCACTGGTTGACCTGGGCCTCGTCATGGCCCAACTGGCGCAACTGGTTGAGCACACTGACGTTGTGCAACGGATGGATATCGCAACCGATGATCGCCGCCACACCGCGCACCCTGGCCCGTGCTGCAGCGCCACGGGGCAACAGCGCAGGCTGTGGATAAACCTCTTCCAGGTACTCGATGATCGCCGGCGACTGTACCAGCAGCTGGGCATCGTCGGTGCGCAGAGCCGGTACCCGGCCCTGCGGATTCACCGCTACATACTCGGTACCGCGCTGCTCGCCCTTGAGCAGATTGACCGGCAGGGCCTGATGATCCAGGCCCTTGAGCGCCAGGGCAATGCGCACCCGGTAGGAAGAGGTGGAACGGTAGTAGGTGTACAGCTCCATTGCCCTGCTCCCTCAGTTGGCGGCGATGATCTTGCCGCGGCACTCACCAAAGCCGATGCTGGCCACGCCATCACGCTTGCAACGGGCACGCAGGATGATCTCATCGCCATCCTCGAGGAACTTGCGCTGCTCGCCACTGGCCAGCTCCACCGGCTGCTTGCCACCCAAGGTGGTCTCCAGCAGGCTGCCGTAGGCGTCGGGCGAAGCGCCGGACAGCGTGCCCGAACCGAACAGGTCGCCTGGCTGCAACTGGCAGCCGTTGACACTGTGATGGGCAATCAGCTGCGCCACGGTCCAGTACATGTTCAGGGTGTTGCTCAGCGCCAGGCGGTGGGCCGGCAAGCCCTGCTCACGCATGCGCTCGGTGATCAGCAGCACTTCCAGCTCGATGTCGAAGGCGCCGTTGGCCTGGTCACGTGGGTCAAGCAGGTAGGGCAACGGTTGTGGATCACCTTGCGCACGCGCCGGTTGGGCGCAGCGGAAAGGCTCCAGGGCCTCGGCGGTGACCACCCAGGGCGACAGCGTGGTGATGAAGCTCTTGGACAGGAACGGCCCCAGCGGCTGGTATTCCCAGGCCTGGATATCACGCGCCGACCAATCGTTGAGCAGGCACAGGCCTGCCAGGTGCTGATCGGCTTCAGCGATCGGAATCGCCTGCCCCATCTCGTTACCCCGGGCAATCCAGATACCCAGCTCAAGTTCGTAATCCAGGCGCGCACACGGGCCGAAGCTCGGTTCGGTGTGCCCGGCGGGCAGCGTCTGGCCCTTGGGGCGGCGTACATCGGTGCCTGACGGGCGCAGCGTCGAGGCGCGGCCGTGGTAGCCGATCGGCACGTACTTGTAGTTGGGCAGCAGTGGGTTATCGGGGCGGAACAGCTTGCCGACGTTGGTAGCGTGCTGGATGCCTACGTAGAAATCGGTGTAGTCGCCGACTTTGGCTGGCAGGTGCAACTGGCAATCGCCGGCAGGATGCAGCGCGCCCTTGAGCACAGCCTGATGCTCGCTGTGTTCGCCCAACAGCGCCAGCAACCGCTCGCGCAACGCCACGCGGGCCTCTCGGCCGAGGGCGAAGAAGGCGTTCAGCGCACCACCGCGGGTAGCCTCCACGGCGGCCTTGGCCTGGCCTTCGAACAGCCCGGCAGCCAGCACGGCCTCCAGGTCAAGAATCGCATCACCGATGGCAACGCCGCAGCGCAGCGTTTCACCTGGGCGGCTGAAGATGCCCAGCGGCAGGTTCTGCAGCGGGAAGTCGCTGTGCCCGTTGGCGTGCTCGACCCAACTACGGGCAATGGCGGACTGGTTCATGGGTTATCTCCGGTTCGGGTTGAAGGTGCTCGGCAAGGTGGCCCAGCAACTATCGTAGTCGGCCTGCAACTGCGGGCACTCGAGCGCCTGCAGGCTCGGGCGCAGCACTTGGCTGGTCTCGAACATGAAGGCCATGGTGTTGTCGATCTTGTGCGGCGCAAGGTCGGCGGCAATGGCTTTTTCGCAGGTTTCGGCATCGGGCCCGTGGGCGCTCATCACCCCGTGCAGCGAAGCGCCACCGGGCAGGAAACCTTCGGCCTTGGCATCGTAGGCACCGCTGATCAGGCCCATGAACTCGTTCATCAGGTTGCGGTGGAACCACGGGGGACGGAAGGTGTTCTCGGCCACCATCCAGCGCGGCGGGAAGATCACGAAGTCCATGTTGGCCAGACCATGCACGCTGGTCGGTGACGTCAACACGGTGAAGATCGACGGATCGGGGTGATCGAAGCTGACCGTGCCGAGGGTGTTGAAACGACGCAGGTCATACTTGTAGGGCACGTTGCTGCCGTGCCAGGCGACCACATCCAGTGGTGAGTGCTGCAGCTCACAGGCCCAGTGTTCGCCCAGGAACTTCTGCACCAGCTGCACCGGGCCTTCAGCCTCCTCGTAGCGCGCTACCGGGGCCAGGAAGTCTCGGGGGTTGGCCAGGCCATTGCTGCCGATCGGGCCCAGGTCCGGCAGGCGCAACGGCGCGCCGTGGTTCTCGGCAATGTAGCCCCGGGCCTGGCCATCAGGCAGTTCGACACGAAACTTCATGCCGCGCGGGACCACTGCGATTTCCTGCGGCTCGACCTCCAGCAGCCCCAACTCAGTGGCGATGCGCAGGCGGCCCTGCTGCGGCACTATCAGCAGTTCACCGTCAGCGTTGAAAAACACCCGTTCCATCGAGCGGTTGGCGCAGTAGATATAGACACTCACCCCCGCCGGTTTGTCCGCAGCCGAATTGGCCACCATTGGCAGCCAGCCTTCGATGAAGTCAGTTGGTTCAGCGGGGAGCGGTTGAGGGTTCCAACGCAGGCGATTGGGGGTGACGGCGCCCAGCGGCCCGTTCAGTGGCTGACGCGCCAGCCGTTCAAAGCGTGGGTGCAGGGCGGATGGGCGGATGCGATACAGCCAGGTCCGGCGCAGTTCGCTGCGCGCCATGGTGAACGCCGTACCCGACAGTAGCTCGGCATACAGGCCGTAGGGGGCCTTCTGCGGAGAATTTTGCCCGACGGGCAGGGCCCCGGGCAGGGCTTCACTGGCGAACTCATTGCCGAAGCCGCTCAGGTACTGAAGGTCGGGTGACGTGTCGCGGTTCATCGATGCCTCCGGATTTTGTTTTTATCGTAATCAGATTACGAATAACGTAATTTGCTCCGTGCAACCCGTCAAGCTATAAAGGCGCGACTCGACGAATCCGGAAACCCAACCCATGGCCAAAGCCAGCTCCCCCACCGACAACGGCAAGCAGAAGGTCCGCTCGGCGGAAGTCGGCACCGACATCCTCAAGGCCCTCGCCGAGCTCTCACCGTCCACCTCCCTGTCGCGGTTGGCCGAGCACGTGCAGATGCCCGCGAGCAAAGTGCACCGTTACCTGCAAGCACTCATTGCCAGTGGTTTTGCCGAGCAGGATGCGGCCACCAACCACTACGGGCTGGGCCGAGAAGCATTGCGCGTGGGGCTGGCAGCGCTGGGCAGCATCGATGTGCTGAAGCTGGCGGCGCTGCCCTTGTCGCAGCTTCGCGACGAGCTCAACGAAAGCTGCTTCATCGCCGTGTGGGGCAATCAGGGAGCAACGGTGGTCAGCATCGAGCCTGCTGTACGGGCAGTCACGGTGGTGACCCAGATCGGCTCGGTGTTGCCGCTGCTCAGTTCCTCTACCGGGCTGGTGTTTGCCGCGTACTTGCCTGAGCGCGAAACCCTGGAGCTGCGCGACAAGGAACTGGCCGTGCTGCAGCAGAGTGCGAGCGATTACGACCGGCTGCTGGCAGGCATTCGTGAACGGGGGCTGCACCATGTGCACGGCTTGCTGATGCCAGGCGTGGATGCGCTCTCGGCCCCCGTGTTCAATGCCATGGGGCAGATCGCTGCGGTGATGACGGTGGTGGGGCCGACCTCGATCTTCCACGCCGATGAACATGGGCCGGCGGCGCAGCGCCTGCTGGCAGCAGCGCGCGATACCAGCTGGCGCATGGGTCACTCGCCGAAGGCCTGAGAACGGCCGTGGCACTGTTGCCTGAAACGTAAAGGTGAATGTCGCAAGCGGCTATTTTTCCTGCCGGATCAAGCGCTTATTCTTGAATCACTGGCCGGCATGAAGGGCACTCCCCCCCGCCTTTCAGGCCTGCGAGGTTCACCGACGTTGATTTTGAAGCTCCTTGATCTGACGTCTCGATTGGCCGCTGCGCTTGCAGCGGCCTTTTTTTATGGGGTGTGCTCTGGCGGCCAGAAGACCGAGCGGCGACCGCGATGGTGCTCGTTTTCAAGGACGCTGCAGCGGATACTGATGCAGGTTCGTCATCATCTGCTGCAACGCCTGCAAGCTGTCCTGCGGGTGCACCGCATCAGCGAAATCACCAATCTGCGCCCAGCTGTCAGCCACCTGCTCAGGGCTAAAACCTTCCCTCGGGTCGAAGCCGACACCCAGGCTACGCTCCCAGCGCACCTTGCCAATCCAGCCCCCGCCCACCTCGAACAGCTCACCGCTGCTCTGGCACTGCTCGCTGCCCAGGTAAACCACCAGGGGGCTGACCAGTTCAGGCTTGAGGCGTTCGAACACCTGTGCCGGGATCAGCCCTTCGGTCATCCGCGTGCCACCGGTGGGCGCGATGGCATTGACCAGTACGCCGTGTTTGCGCCCTTCGATGGCCAGGGTACGGGTCAAGCCATACAACCCAAGCTTGGCCATGCCGTAATTGGCCTGGCCGAAGTTGCCATAAATACCGGAGGTCGAAGCGGTGAAGATCACCCGCCCCCAGTTCTGCTCACGTAAATGGGGCCAGGCAGCGCGGGTAACCTTGTAGGCGCCCTCGACATGGACCCGGTAAACCTGATCCCAATCACTGTCGTCCATCTTGTGGAAGGTCTTGTCGCGCAGGATGCCAGCATTGTTGACCAGTACATCGACCCGACCAAAGCTGTCCAGCGCCTGTTCGACGATGCGTGCGCCGTCACTGACGGAGTCGTGGTTGGCCACAGCCGTACCACCTGCGGCGCGGATCTGCTCGACAACCCGATCGGCCGCCGAAGCGCTGGCGCCTTCCCCATGGGTGGACCCCCCAAGATCGTTGACCACCACCTTGGCGCCACGCGCGGCGAACAACAGTGCATGGGCGCGGCCCAGGCCACCACCGGCCCCCGTGACGATCACCACACGGTCTTGCAGACGTACCGGCTCGCTCATGCTCTTGGCTCCAGACAGGTTCAAGGCCTCGAGTGTCCACCAGCCTCTGCCAGCGGACAATCAAGCTCACTCAGCCTGAATGCCAGGCGATAACGCGCAACGATGTCAGTGGCTCAGGACCAGGCCACTTTTTGCGGGAAGTAGCTCAGCGGCTGTTCGCGAAAGGCCAGATAATGGCGCAAAACCTGCGCAGGGGCTTCGGTGTGCGGGTAATGGCCAATGCCCTGCAATTGCACGATGTCCGGGTTGGGCACCAGTTGCCGGTAACGCTCGACCATCTGCGCTCCGCTAAGCGGATCGACCACACCATTGATAAAACGCAGCGGCACGCCCTCACGCTGCAGCGCACCCACCCAGCGCTCGCGATGCAGCCTGCGCTCGGTCACGAAACCGACCAGCTTGTGCAGGATGCGAGTGCCGCCGTTGGAAGCGATCAGGCTCCAGAAGTCATCCAGCGCGCTTTCACTGGGGTGAGTGCACGGCCCATAGACCTGGCTGACGTTGCGCACCAGGTCGTCGCGCCCGAACGAACGCGCCACCAGCCAACCCAGGCGGCTGAGCAGCAGCTTCTGTATCAACAGCACCCTGCAGCTTTCAGGGAACAGACCGCTGTTGAGGAACACGCAACTGGCGATGTCGGCACGCTGTTCATGGTGTCGCGCCAGCAACTCCTGGGCCACACTGCCGCCGTAATCGTGTGCCAGCAGGTGCACAGGTTGGTCGACCTTGAGGTGGGCGAGCAAGGCCTGCTGCAGGTCGGCTTGCTCGATCAGGCTGTAGCCATGGTTGAGCGGCTTGGCCGAATCGCCAAAGCCGAGCATGTCGCAGGCGATGAGGCGAAAGCGCTGGGCCAGCGGCGTCCAGAGGTAATGCCAATCCCAACTTGCCGTCGGGAATCCATGCAACAGCAGCAGGGGCTCTCCTTGCCCTGCGGTCCAGTAGCGGATGCTCTGGCCCCGGAATGAAAAACTCTGACTCCGGGTACGCCAGACGCACAATGGTATCTCGGCCAAAGGCATCAGATTCGTCCCGGTATGCAAAGGTTGTGGTTATAGGGCAAGGCTGCGGTCATTGCATTTCACCTCGGCACATACATGTGCTCTCTATGTCGAGGCTGAGTCTAGTCAGCCGCCCACTCGGTGAAACTTGCGTTGACAGCCAGCTTGATGACCGAGCGAGTCAGTGGCACGAACGGTCACTGCGCACACGGGTCGCCACCACAACCTCAGGCCGTCAGGGCCTGGGCAAATGCTGCCAACCACGGTTCGGCGTCAGTCTCCGGGGTTACTGTCTCGCTGGCATCGAGCTTGAGCATCGGCTGCAGTTCACGCACACCCAATTCGGCAAACAGTTCACGCAACTGCTCGCCACCGCCGCAGTAAGTATCGCCATAGCTGGAGTCGCCCAACGCAATGACCGCCCCCGGCAAGCCACGCCAGGCGGCGGGCAGGGTGTCACGGATGCTGCTGTACAGCGCCATGAGGTTGTCCGGCAGTTCACCCATGCCGGTGGTGGAGGTCACTGCCAGCAACGCTTCTGGCGCAAAACCTTCGAGATCCTGTTGGGTGGCGCGGGCAGCGTGCCAGGCATCATGGCCTGCAGCCTTGAGCAGCGACTCGGCATGACGGGCAACTTCTTCGGCAGTACCGTACACGGAGCCGGAAATAATGGCGATTTTCATCGAGAGATGGATTCCGAAACTGAGTGAAAACGTAGGATACTAGCATCCGGCGGTGGCAAAAGGCCGCCCATCCCTATGCCCCCTTTGTCTACTGGCCAGGACATGATCAACGCACAACTGCTGCAATCGATGGTCGATGCGTCCAACGACGGCATCGTGGTCGCCGAACAGGAAGGCGATGACACCATTCTGATCTACGTCAACCCGGCGTTCGAGCGCCTGACCGGCTACAGCCGCGACGAGATCCTTTACCAGGATTGCCGTTTCCTGCAGGGCGATGACCGGGACCAGCTTGCCCGAGCGCGCATTCGCAAGGCGCTGGCCGAAGGCCGTCCCTGCCGCGAAGCACTGCGCAACTACCGCAAGGACGGCAGCGCCTTCTGGAACGAGTTGTCGATCACGCCGGTGAAATGCGATACCGATCATCGCACGTATTTCATCGGCATCCAGAAGGATGTCAGCCGCCAGGTCGAGCTGGAACGTGAACTGGCCGAGATGAACGTTCGTCGGAATTTCGTCAAGCGCCAGGAACCAAGCGCTTAAGGCAGAGTCAATCCCGTTGAAGAAGCCGTCAACTCCGAGTTCGATCATGCACGCCAATGCGCTTTTGACCCAGGACGAGCTGGATTTCATCCAGGACATGCAGCATTCCCCGCAATTGAACCAGACCGACCCGATGTCGAGCCTGCTGGTCAATGGCGACCGTCGTATTCAGTCGTTGCTGGCTCGGCTGGTGGCCAACGAGCAAGTCACCCTGCAGGCACAGTTCAACAACCAGCAGATCAACTTCCCCCTGCACCTGGTGGAAGACGAGTTCCACGCCGTGCACCTGCAGATCGGCTCGCCGGAAATCTACGAAGACGGCCCGATGCTGCGCCCTTGGCGCCTGTCGATGGACCAACCCACCGCGCTGCTGGATGCGCACGGGAAGGTTAGCGGGCTCTTCGTGCGCGAGATTTCGTTCAAAGGGGCGCTGCTGGAAATTCGCGGCCTGCCCGAAGCGCCTTCGCGCTTCGACCTGCGCTTTGCGCCAGGGGGCATCCCGGCCATCACACTGCACGGCAGGCTACGCCGGCGTATTGGCTCGGATCTCGCTGCCTACGACCTCAGCCGCAGCCCGGCGCAAGAAACCGAGCGCTTGCGTGAATACATTCTGCAGGCTCACCTTCAGGCCCACCCGGAGCTGCACGCTCAGCTGTCGAGCTGACCGGCCAGGTATTGCCGCAGGCGCCGCCGCATCAGGCTTACCTCTGCACCCAGGCACGCCACCGGGCTGCCGGCCAGGCTTTCCTGGGCCATTTCGGCAGCCTCCCCCGCCAGTAGCAATGGGCACTCAAGCCCGGCAGCCAGACGGCTCAAGCGCTTGCTCAGCTCAGCGGTCGGCGCGTGGTTGGAGAACAGCACCAAAGCATCGGGCCGGAGCTTTCCAGAGACGACCGCCAATTCATCCAGCGGCTGCCCAGGCGTCAACACCGTCACCCCGACATCATCGCTGCACAACAACAGGCCGGTGACCAGCAGCTCCAGTTCCAGGCACTGCCCTGGCAACGGTGCCAGTAGCACGCAGCGGCTGCGCTGCCGACGCGTGAGCTGCAGGCGCGAGAACACCCGGGCACGCAAGAACTGATCGAGGAACAGCCACTCGCTGGCCTGCCCGAACGCACCCTGCCCCGCCGCCAGGTCGTGCCAGACAGGCATGAACACATCAGCGAAAACCTGGTCCTGACTGATGCAGGCAAACACCTGGTCGAACAAGCGGTCAAGGCTCGCGGCATCAAAGCGTTGCACGGCCTCGCGCAATTGCGCCTGCCAGCGGATGGCGGAATCGGCTGCAAACGCGTCATGCACGTTCGCCTGATCACGCGCCAGGATACTGCCGACCTTGCTGACCGCCACACCGCGTTCGAGCCACCCGAGGATGCGCCGGATTTCGTCGATGTCTGCCAGCGAATAGAGCCTATGGCCACTGTCGGTGCGTGTTGGTTGGATCAGCCCATAGCGCCGCTCCCAGGCACGCAAGGTCACGGCATTGACCCCGGTGATCCGGGAAACTTCACGAATCGGGTACAGCTCCGAATGCTGCAGGCCTGCTTCGACTTGCGCGATAAGTCCCTGTTTGTCCATCTGCACTTAGTGACCTGTGCGCAAAAAATTGGAGGTACAGTCTACTACGACCGGGAACGTCTCAGGTTAGCCTCCCTTTTGCAGCGGAGCAGTTGCCAACGAAGTCCAATAAGCGATAATCCGCGCCCGATTCTTGCATGCAAGCCTGCGTCGCCCACCACCCCGGGCCACGCAGCCAAGGGGCCGGCTACCCGCCAGCCCCGTCGCCAGGAGATACACGATGTCTACCCCCCCCGTCACCCTGATGGTGTCGCGCCGCGCCGCCCATGGCCGCTACCAGGACCTGCTGGCCTGGCTGCACGAAGGCGAGCAGCTGGCCACCGACTTCCCCGGCTACCTCGGTTCAGGCATCCTCGCACCGCCCCGCGACAGCGATGAATTCCAGATCATTTTCCGCTTCAGCGATGAACCCACCCTGCACGCCTGGGAGCATTCCGCGTCGCGCCGGGCCTGGCTGCAACGCGGCAACGGCCTGTTCGAGCGCCCCAAAGAAAGGCGCGTCAGTGGCATTGATGACTGGTTCGGCACCAACACAGTGCAAAAACCACCGCGCTGGAAACAGGCAATCGCGATCTGGCTGGCATTTTTCCCCGTCTCGCTGCTGTTCAACGTGCTGTTCGGCCACTGGCTGACCGAATTTGAACTGGTGCCGCGCGTGATGCTCAGCACCCTGGCCCTGACGCCGCTGATGGTCTACCTGTTCATTCCCCTCTCCACCCGCCTGCTGGCCGGCTGGCTTCATGCCTCGCCGCCCTCAGGCGCCGCACTGCGCAGCCGCTGAGGCCAGGCCATACACGAGGGAAACAGTTCGGGTATGCTGGGCGGCAACGACAGGAAAGACAAGTTGACCGCCCGCACATGAACAGCCCAATTCTCGTTACCGGAGCCAGCCAGCGCGTCGGGCTGGCCTTGGCCCTTGAGCTGGCAGAGGCCGGCCATACCGTGGTCAGTGCCAGCCGCAGCGTCCAGCCCCAGCCTGCGCACCCCAACATCGTGCAGTTCCAGGCCGACCTTTGCCTGCCGGCCGACCGCCAGGCGCTGATCGACCACCTGCAGCAGCACTATGATGGGCTGCGCGCGATCATCCACAATGCCTCTTTGTGGCTCGACGATGGCCTGGACAACCTGCAGACCATGTTCCGCCTCCACGTCGAGGCGCCCTACCACCTGAACCTGGCGCTGGGTGATTTGCTGAACAAGGTCGACAAGGCCGATATCATCCATATCTGCGACGAAACCTCCTCGCGTGGCAGCAAGAGCCATATCGGCTATGCCGCCACCAAGGCAGCGCTGCAGAACATGGTGCTGTCGTTCGCCGAAAAATATGCGCCCAAGGTACACGTCAACGGTATCCTGCCCGGGCTGCTGATCCTCAAGGAAGGGGGCGACGAAGCCTATCGCCAGCAGACCCTGAAAAAGGCCCTGCTGGAATTCGAACCCGGCGCCGGCCCGCTGATCGAGACGGTCAAATACCTGCTCGACAGCCAATACAGCACCGGCAGCCAGGTGGTCATCAACGGTGGCCGCCACCTGAAGAATCGCATGACCTGAGAGAAGCCCATGACTGCGCAAGAACAACTCGAACTCGAGGCCGCCGCCTTCCGGCGCCTGGTCGCACACCTGCAGAACCGCACCGATGTGCAGAACATCGACCTGATGAACCTCTCCGGCTTCTGCCGTAACTGCCTGTCCAAGTGGTACAAGGCCGCGGCCGACGAACGCCAGGTCGACATCAGCCTGGATGACGCCCGCGAAGCGGTGTATGGCATGCCCTACGCCGAATGGAAAACCCAGTACCAGAAAGAAGCCAGCGCCGACCAGCAAGCGGCGTTTGAAAAAGGAAAACCTCGTGACTGATCTGAACACCCTGCGCGCCAGCCTGGCCAGTGGCGAACACGCCTTTGCCGACACCCTGGCGTTCATCGCCGCCCACTACAGCTACCAACCACAGGCTTTCACCAACGGTGGCGTGGAAAACGCCGCCGGGCAGAACGAAGGCTCGTGCAAGACGCTGGGCCTGGCCCTGCTGGAAGGCCTGAGCGACCAGGAGGCGCTGCTGGCCTTCGGTGAACACTACCGCGACGTGATGGCCACGCCCGAGGGCACTGACCATGGCAACATCCGTGCGCTGATCGCGCATGGCCTGGCAGGCGTGAAGTTCACCGCCCAGCCGCTTTCGCGCAACGCCTGATACTGCCGGGCCGGGCAGGCCCCATCAGCTGATGATCTGCCCCGGCCCGTCGGCCGGCAACCCGCCGCGCTGCAACCACGCCAGCGCAATCGGCCACAGGCTCTCGCGGAATCGGTCATGGAAAAACGCGAAGTGGCCAATGTCCTCGACCGCGATATCCACAGGTGCGATCCGCAGATGCCGACGCTCGGCGCCTTCCAGATAACCTAGCAATCGCTCTGTAGCGGCAACCGTGCCAAACGGGTCATCGGCCAGGCTGATCGCCAACGTTGCCGCCCGCACCTGAGCAAACGGCAAGTACTGCAACTGGCGCCCGCTGGGCCTTTGCTCGTAGCGCGCAGTACGGGTAGTCCAGTCCTGCACCACACCGGCAGGCGTGTCTTCCATCCAGCCCAGGCGCTTGCCAGGGAAGTAACCGAACACACGGGTCAGCAACGGCATCGCCACATGCCATTTACCGAACAGTCGCCAACGCTGATCGGCCGCGTAGTCACGCCAGTAGGCGAACTGCGCACCCACCATTACCACCCGCCTGATCCGCTCGGCAGACGGCGCCAGCCCTACGGCGCAACCGCCGAAGCTGTGCCCAACGACATCCACCGGCTGGCAGGGAAATGCCTGGGCGGCGTACGCCAGCATGGCTTCGAAATCCAACCTGCCCCAGTCGCTCCAGGAGGCCTGGAAACCGCGCAAGGAAGGCGGCCGGGATTCGCCGATGCCGCGGTAGTCGTAGGTCAACACGTCGCAGCCTTGGGCGAACAGGTAATCGGCAAAGCGGGTGTAGTAACGGCAGCGCACGGACGTGGCGGCATTGATGATCACCAGCGGGCGCTGGGGATTGGCCTGGGCGTGGCGCCAGTAGAAACCACCAAGGCTGTAGCCGTCGGCTGTGGTCTGGCGAAAAGGCGTGGCCGGTCGGGTGAGGCTGCTCATGGCGCGCTTCCTGTTGTTGTGCGCCAACGCTAGCAAAAAACGCGAGGGCTGTACCGGCTCGTTCGCGGGGCCGGTACAGCCAGAGGGCTTACAGCTCGACGCAGTCGAACTTCACATCGGTCGCCACATCTTCGTCGTAGTTGACGTCAGCGCGCTCGAAGCCGAACAGGTTGAGGAACTGCTTCTTGTAACCGGCGTAGTCGGTCAGTTCGAACAGGTTCTCGGTGGTCACTTGCGGCCACAGGGCCTTGCAGGCGCCCTGCACATCGTCGCGCAGCTCCCAGTCGTCCAGGCGCAGGCGGCCCTTTTCGTCCAGCTCCGCCGGGGCGCCGTCAGCACGGTACATACGGTCACGGAACATGCGGTCCAGCTGATCCTGGGTACCTTCGTGAACGCCCTTCTCCTGCATGATCTTGAAGACCATCGACAGGTACAGCGGCATCACCGGAATGGCCGAACTGGCCTGGGTGACCACCGACTTGAGCACGGCCACGTTGGCGCTGCCACCGACCTTGCCGGCCAGGCGCTGGGCGGTTTCGTCCAGGTCCTGCTTGGCCTTGCCCAGGGCGCCGTGCCAGTAGATCGGCCAGGTGATGTCGCTACCGATATAGCTGAAGGCCACGGTGCGAGCCTGTGGCGCGAGCACGCCAGCGGCGCTCAGGGCGTCGATCCACAGTTCCCAGTCCTGGCCGCCCATGACGGTGACGGTGTCAGCGATTTCCTGCTCGGTGGCCGGCTCGATGCTGGCCTCGATGATGGTGTCCTTGTTGGTGTCGATGGCGGTCGACTTGTACGGCTGGCCGATCGGCTTGAGCGCGGAACGGATCACTTCACCGGTCTGCGGCAGCTTGCGCACCGGCGAGGCCAGGGAGTAGATGACCAGGTCGACCTGACCGCCCATTTCGTTCTTGATCAGCTCGATGACCTTGGCACGGGCTTCATCGGAGAAAGCGTCACCGTTGATCGACTTGCTGTACAGGCCCTCGGCCTTGGCGAACTTGTCGAAGGCAGCAGCGTTGTACCAGCCGGCAGTGCCAGCCTTGGTCTCGGTGCCTGGCTTTTCGAAGAACACGCCCAGGGTATCGGCCTTGAAGCCGAAGGCTGCGGTAATGCGTGCCGCCAGGCCGTAGCCGCTGGATGCACCAATGACCAGGACCTTCTTCGGGCCATCCTCGCGCACGCCCAGCTTGCGGGTGGCTTCGATCTGGTCACGGACGTTCAGCTCGCAGCCCTTGGGGTGAGTCGTGGTGCAGATGAAACCGCGAACCTTAGGATGAATGATGGCCAATGTCTGTACCTCGTCAGGTTTATGCAGGGAAGCGCCGCCTTGGGCGATTCCGATTGATCAGAGGGTGAGACTACCCCCACAGGTTATCCGACACATATTACGGGGTGATCAAAGGGATGCAAAACGATGCGCCCCCGATGAACACTCTGGCGCTGGCAAGATCCGGTGGTTACGACCAAAGACCGGACACCAGCCCAGGAGCCATTGATTGGTTTTTCACATCAATGGCAAAGAAAAACAAACTTAACAAATGAGCCAAACCCGCCGAAGCTGGTGGCACTGCGCCCGCTGGGCGCCCACCTGCACACGGAGAACAACAAGATGAACGATGTGGTCATCGTCGCCGCAACCCGCACCGCCATCGGCAGCTTCCAGGGTGCCCTGGCCAACGTGCCTGCGGTAGACCTGGGCGCTGCCGTGATCAAGCGCCTGCTGGAGCAGACCGGCCTGGACCCGGCACAGGTCGATGAGGTGATCCTCGGCCAGGTACTCACCGCCGGCGCCGGGCAGAACCCTGCCCGCCAGGCCGCGATCAAGGCCGGCCTGCCCTACAGTGTGCCGGCGCTGACCCTGAACAAAGTCTGCGGTTCTGGCCTCAAGGCCCTGCACCTGGCGGCCCAGGCCATCCGTTGCGGTGATGCCGAGGTGGTGATCGCCGGAGGCCAGGAGAACATGAGCCTGGCCCCCTATGTGATGCCTTCGGCGCGAACCGGGCAGCGCATGGGCCACGGGCAGTTGGTCGACAGCATGATCACCGACGGTCTGTGGGATGCCTTCAACGACTACCACATGGGCATTACGGCCGAAAACCTGGTGGAGAAGTACAGCATCAGCCGTGAACAGCAGGATGCGTTCGCTGCCCAATCGCAACGCAAGGCGGTGGCCGCCATCGATACCGGCCGCTTCAAGGACGAGATCACGCCCATTGTGATGCCGCAGAAAAAAGGTGACCCCAAGGTCTTTGACCGTGACGAGCAGCCACGCCCGGACACCACCGCTGATTCCTTGGCCAAGCTGCGCCCGGCCTTCAAGAAAGACGGCAGCGTCACCGCTGGCAACGCCTCCAGCCTCAACGACGGCGCCGCTGCGGTGCTGCTGATGAGTGCGGGCAAGGCCAAGGCCCTTGGCCTGCCGGTACTGGCCAAAATTGCCGGCTACGCCAGTGCGGGGGTGGACCCGGCAATCATGGGCATTGGCCCGGTGTCGGCCACCCAGCGTTGCCTGGACAAGGCCGGCTGGCAATTGGGCGAGCTTGACCTGATCGAAGCCAACGAGGCCTTTGCCGCACAGGCGCTGGCGGTGGGCAAGGCGCTGGAGTGGGATGCCGCGCGGGTCAACGTCAACGGCGGGGCAATTGCCCTTGGGCACCCGATCGGTGCTTCGGGGTGCCGGGTGCTGGTGACCTTGCTGCACGAAATGATCAAGCGCGACGCCAAGAAGGGGTTGGCCACGCTGTGCATCGGCGGGGGCCAGGGTGTCGCTTTGGCGATCGAGCGTTGATCCTGGTTTAAGGCAGACAGCACCGCCCTCATCGCCGGCAAGCCGGCGATGAGGGCGGTACAAGCAGCAAATGCTCAGGCTGTGGCGCGCAACTCACGAGCCGCCGCCACCATGTTCACCAACGCCGCCTCGGTCTCAGGCCAGGCACGGGTTTTCAATCCGCAATCCGGGTTGACCCACAGACGCTCGGCCGGAATACGCAAAGCCGCCTTGCGCAGCAACTTGACCATCTCCTCTCTGGTCGGTACCCGTGGCGAGTGAATGTCATACACACCTGGGCCGATCTCGTTGGGGTAGTCGAACTTCTCGAACGCCTCCAGCAATTCCATGTCCGAACGCGATGTCTCGATGGTGATGACGTCGGCGTCCATCGCAGCGATCGACTCGATCACATCATTGAATTCGCTGTAGCACATGTGGGTGTGGATCTGTGTTTCGTCACGAACGCCCGAAGCGCACAGGCGGAAGGCTTCGGTGGCCCACTCGAGGTAAGCCGGCCAGGCACTGCGGCGCAGCGGCAGGCCTTCGCGGAAGGCGGCCTCGTCGATCTGCACGATCTTGATATCAGCTGCCTCCAGGTCGAGCACTTCATCGCGAATCGCCAGCGCCAGTTGACGGGCCTGGGCTTCGCGGCTGACATCCTCACGCGGGAACGACCACATCAGCATGGTCACCGGGCCGGTCAGCATGCCCTTCATCACTTTGCCGGTCAGCCCTTGTGCATAGCGGGTCCAGGCCACGGTCATCGCCTCAGGCCGGCTCAGGTCACCGTAGATCACCGCCGGCTTCACGCGCCGCGAACCATAGCTCTGTACCCAGCCAAAACGGGTGAACAAGTAACCGTCGAGTTGCTCGGCAAAGTATTCCACCATGTCGTTGCGCTCGGCCTCGCCGTGCACCAGTACGTCCAGGCCCAGGTTTTCCTGGATCTGTACGGCATGGCGGATTTCACTGTGCATGGCTTCGACGTAATCGGCTTCGGTCAACTTGCCCTGTTTAAACGCCTGGCGTGCCAGGCGTATGGCAGGGGTCTGTGGGAAAGAGCCGATGGTGGTGGTCGGATAGGCAGGCAGGTTCAGCCCGGCTCGCTGCTTGGCAATGCGCTGGCCGAACGCCGACAGGCGCTGGCTGTCGCCAGGCTTTATCGCGTCGACACGCGCCTGTACGGCAGGCTTGTGGATACGCGGCGAGCTGGCGCGGCCAGCCTGGATGGCACGGCTACGCGCCAGTGCGGCGGCAACTTCGGCAGCGTCCGGCTGATTGACGGCCTTGGCCAGCACGGCGACTTCCTGGCATTTCTGCACGGCGAAGGCCAGCCAGCTTTTCAGCTCGGTGTCGAGCTGGTCTTCACGGCTCAGGTCCACCGGGCTGTGCAACAGCGAACAGGATGGTGCGACCCACAGGCGGTCACCCAGACGCTCGGCAGCGTGACGCAGTACATCAACGGCTTTTTCCAGGTCGCAGGCCCAGACATTGCGGCCGTTGACCAGGCCCAGCGACAGTATCTTGTAGGCCGGCAGGCGGTCGAGGATGGTCGGGTACTGCTCCGGCGCCCGCACCAGGTCGATATGCAGGCCGTCGACGGGCAGGTTGGCGGCAAGGCCGAGGTTTTCTTCCAGGCCGCCGAAATAGGTGGCCACCAGTTTTTTCAAAGGGGCGCGCTGGAGGATGTTGTAGACACGCTCATAGGCGTTTTTCCATTCCTGCGGCAGATCGAGTACCAGGATCGGCTCGTCGATCTGCACCCACTCCACACCCTGACCAGCCAGGCGATTGAGGATTTCGTCGTATACCGGCAGCAAGCGGTCGAGCAACTCCAGCTTGTCGAAGTCGCCACCTTTGGCCTTGCCCAGCCACAGGTAGGTCAGCGGGCCGATCACCACCGGTTTGGCGGCATGGCCCAAGGCCTTGGCTTCGTCAACTTCCTCGAACAACTGCTCCCAGCTCAGGGCGAATTGCTGATCGACGGTAAACTCAGGTACCAGGTAGTGGTAGTTGGTGTCGAACCACTTGGTCATTTCCTGCGCGTGGGCACCGCCGCAGCAGTTGGCACTGCGCTCGGTCGCCACGCCACGGGCCATGGCGAACAGGGTTTGCAGGGTGGGCTTGGCACCGTCATGGCCTCGGAAACGCTCGGGGATGACGCCGAAGGTCAGCGAGTGCGTCAGTACCTGGTCGTACCAGGCGAAATCGCCGACGGGCAACAGCTCGATGCCAGCATCCTTCTGGGCTTGCCAGTGCGCCGCGCGCAAGTCGCGGCCAACCTTGCGCAGGCCGGCTTCGTCCAACTCACCTTTCCAGAAGGCTTCCTGGGCTTTTTTCAGTTCGCGGTCGCGGCCGATACGCGGAAAACCCAGGTTATGTGCCAGTGCCATCTCTTGTCCCTCAGAATGCAAAAAAATAATGAGGGGGATTTTCCGGCCCGCCACACAATGAGACAAACTCATTTAATTTGAGATGAAGTAAAGATTCTTTCATGATGAATAGGCCGGGCACGTCTTGTTCAGAGCAGCCTGGTACGCTCGCAGACAAGCCTGCGCCCAAGACGCGTCGCACAATGCCTCACTGAACAATCCAGGTGCCCCATTGCCATGAGCCTGCTGAAATCGGCGCTGCGCGAAAAAACCTTCGTCTGCGTCATGGAGTTCGTGCCCAAGCCGTCGGCCGAACGCTTCGCTGCGATGGAGGCGATCATGGCCCGTGGGCACTTGTGCGGCTGGCCAATGACCGTAGCCATCGGCGACCGTGTCGGCAGCCCGCTGGACCTCTCGCCATTGGACGCCCTGTCCAGCTTCAGTAAACCCGTCCCTGCCCTGCCCCACTTTTCCGGCAAGGACCGTGAACGCCATGATCTGCTCGCGCAACTGAAAAGAATGGACGCCGCCGGCCTCGACCAATTGCTGCTACTGACCGGCGATCGCCTGCCAGGCCACCAGCCAGGCGAGCGCCCGGTGCGCTATCTGGAATCGGTCGCCGCACTGCAACTTGCTCGCAAGGCCCGCCCCCACTGGCTGCTGGGGGCTGCACTCAACCCATTCAAATACCGCGAGGAGGAAGGCGGTGCGCAGTATTTCAAGGCAGAGAAGAAGCTCGCTGCGGGGGCCGATTTCCTCACCCTGCAATTGGGCTTCGATGCCAGCAAGCATCTGGAGGCCATGCAGTGGATGGGGCGTCAGGCCGAACCCAAGCCGCTACTGGCCTGCCTGATGAGCCTGAGCCATGGCCGTGCAGCGATGCTCGAGCATGTCGCCGGCGTTACCGTATCGCCGTCGATGCGCGACATGCTTGAGGCCGAAGCGGGCGTATCCAAAGCCTATGCCCAGGCACGCAGCCTTGATCGCCTGGCCCTGCAGATCATTGGCGTAAAGTTGATGGGGTATGCCGGGGTGCACCTTTCAGGTGTTCACGAACTCAAGCAACTGCTCGCCCTGGAGGCGCGCATCGAGGACTGGCAAGCACGTGTCCATTCACAGGAACAGTGGGCAACGGCCTGGGCCGGCAGCTGGCAGATGCCAGGCCTGCCGGCGGTGACCTTTCACCCACCACAAGCAGACTGGCGCCAAGGCCAGTCGAGGGTCAGCGCAACCGCCAGGGAGAAACTGCGTTATCACCTGCTGCATGGGTTTCACGCCCTGTTGTTCAGCCGTAACAACTGGCTGAGCAAGGCCTTTGGCTGGGCCGTGCGCCAGCCGCTGTGGGCCAGCGACAGCGGCGCCCGCTGGCTGCACGGGCTGGAGCGCAGCGTGAAGCGCCCGCTGCTGGGCTGCGACACCTGTGGCCGGTGCCGCCTGGAAGACACCTTGTACATCTGCCCCGAAACCTGCCCCAAGGGCCTGGCCAACGGCCCCTGCGGCGGTACTGCGCTGAACCGCTGTGAGTTCGGCGACCGCGAGTGCATCCACAGCGTCAAATACCGCACCGCCAAAGCCGTGCAACAGACCGCCGTGCTCACCGAACGGCTGATCCCCTGCATCGAGGTACAAACGCGTCACCGCAGCTCATGGCCGCTGTGGTTCGCCGCCCAGACGCCTGCCCGGTTCAGCCCGCAGCCAACGCTTCGAAACCCGCCCGAATCTTCGCCTCAGGCAGTTCATCGGCAATGAACACCATCACGCTTTCGCGCGTTTCGCCTTCGGCCCACTCGGCGTCCCAATCGAAACCATAGAGCTTGAGCACGCCCTGGAACACCAGGCGACGGTCTTCTCCGGCAATGTTGAGCACACCTTTATAGCGCAGCAGTTGCTTGCCGTGAGTCTCGAGCAAGTCGTTCATGAAGTCGCTGAGGCGGTCGATGTCCAGGGGGACCTCGGTACGCAGCACCAGGGTCGAGATACGATCAGGTGTGGCGGGTTTGAACGCCGGGCGCAGGGTTGGCTTGAGGTTGGCGCCCAGATCCGGGTTGAGGTTGAACCCGCGCACGTCGAGCAGTTCGGCCAGGTCGATACGGCCGTGCTCGACCACGCGCAACGCCGCACGGCCATTGATACGCGCCAGGCGCTCGCGCAAGGCGTCCACCGCCGCCGGCTCGACCAGGTCGGTCTTGCTCAGCAACAGGCGGTCGGCAAAGCCCACCTGGGCCTGCGCGATGGTCTGGGCCAGATGCAGCTCGGCATGGGCCGCATCGACCAGGGTAATGATGCCATCGAGGATATAGCGGTCGCGCAGTTCCTCTTCGACGAAGAAGGTCTGCGCCACCGGCGCGGGGTCGGCCAGGCCAGTGCATTCGATCACCAGGCGATCGAAAGCGATCTCCCCGGCGTCCAGGCGCTCGAGCAGCAGGAACAGGGCACGGGTCAGGTCGCCATGAATGCTGCAGCATACACAGCCGTTGGCCAGAGTCATGACCTGCACCGGCTCGTCGCCCAACAACTGGCTGTCGATGCCTGCCTCACTGAACTCGTTCTCGATCACGGCGATTTTCAGGCCGTGTTCGGCTTTTAGCATGTGCTTGAGCAACGTGGTTTTGCCGGCACCGAGAAAACCGGTGAGCACGGTTACGGGAATTGGCGTCTGCACGCAGAAATCTCCTGAAGCTGAAAATGACTGTGGGAGCCCACAGGCTCCCACAGGTTCACGCAGTGTGCCGAATCAGCAGCACTTGGGGCCGGACTTGCCACCGTAGCGGGCTTCCTGGCGTTCCCGGAAGAACGCCTCGTAGCTCATCACCGGCTTGTCCGGGTGCTTGGTCTGCATGTGCTCGACATAGTTGTCGTAGTCGGGCATGCCGACCATCAGGCGGGCTGCCTGCCCCAGGTATTTACCCAGCCGACCCAGGTCGTTGAACATCGCAGCATTCCTCTCAAGCGTCAGGCAGTGCCTGGAACGGGGTTTCCTTGTCGGTGCGTTCCTTGCGGCCGAGGGCGGCGTAGCCGACCTTGACGGCAAAGAACAACACGCTGAACACCACAATCAGGAACAACACGGTGAGCCCGGCGTTGGTGTAGGCGTTGTAGATCACGTGCTGCATCTGCCCGATATCCTTGGCCGGGGCCAGCACCTGGCCGGCGTCCAGCGCAGTGCTGTACTTCTCGGCCAGGGCCAGGAAGCCAACCGCAGGGTTCGGGTCGAACAGTTTGATCAGCCCGGCAGTGGTGGTGCAAATCAGCAGCCACACCGCTGGCAGCAAGGTGACCCACATGTAGCGCTGGCGCTTCATCTTGATCAATACCACCGTGCCCAGCATCAAGGCGATACCGGCCAGCATCTGGTTGGAGATGCCGAACAGCGGCCACAGGGTGTTGATGCCACCCAGCGGGTCGATCACGCCCTGATACAGCAGGTAACCCCAAAGGGCCACGCAGCCAGCCGTGCCGATCAGGTTGGCCGTCCACGACTCGGTACGCTTGAGCGCCGGCACGAAGCTGCCCAGCAGGTCCTGCAGCATGAAGCGGCCGGCACGGGTACCGGCGTCCACTGCGGTCAGGATGAACAGCGCTTCGAACAGGATCGCGAAGTGGTACCAGAAGGCCATGGTGTTTTCACCCGGCAGCACCTGGTGCAGGATCTGCGCAATACCCACCGCCAGCGTCGGCGCACCACCGGCACGGGCCAGGATGGTGTGCTCGCCGATGTCGCGGGCCACGGCCTCAAGCTGTTCGGGGGTGATCAGGAAGCCCCAGCTGCTGACCGTCTGCGCCACCGACACGACGTCGGCACCGACCACTGCGGGCGGGCTGTTCATGGCGAAATAAACGCCTGGCTCGATGACCGAGGCGGCGACCATGGCCATGATGGCGACGAACGATTCCATCAGCATGCCGCCGTAGCCGATGTAGCGGGCGTTGGTTTCGTTGTCCAGCAGCTTCGGCGTGGTCCCCGAGGAAATCAGCGCGTGGAAGCCGGACACCGCACCACAGGCGATGGTGATGAACAGGAACGGGAACAGTGTGCCCTTCCACACCGGGCCTGTACCGTCGGTGAACTGGGTCAGCGCAGGCATTTTCAGCTCTGGCGCGATGATCAGGATACCGATGGCAAGGCCGACGATGGTGCCGATCTTGAGGAAGGTCGACAGGTAGTCACGCGGCGCCAGCACCAGCCACACTGGCAGCACGGCAGCGACGAAGCCATAACCCACCAGCATCCAGGTGATCTGCACGCCGGTGAAGGTGAACGCCGGGCCCCAGACCGGATCCGCGGCAATCTGGCCCCCCAGCCAGATCGACGCCAGCAGCAGTACCACGCCGACGACCGAGATCTCGCCGATACGGCCCGGGCGGATGTAGCGCATGTAGATGCCCATGAACATCGCGATCGGGATGGTCGCCATCACCGTGAACATGCCCCATGGGCTTTCAGCCAGGGCCTTGACCACGATCAGCGCCAGCACCGCCAGGATGATGATCATGATCAGGAAGCAGCCGAACAGGGCGATGGTGCCAGGGATGCGCCCCATCTCCTCGCGCACCATGTCGCCCAGCGAGCGGCCGTTGCGGCGGGTAGACAGGAACAGGACCATGAAGTCCTGGACCGCGCCGGCCAGCACCACGCCGGCGATCAGCCAGAGCGTGCCAGGCAGGTAGCCCATTTGCGCCGCAAGCACGGGACCGACCAGGGGGCCGGCGCCAGCGATGGCGGCGAAGTGGTGACCGAAAAGAATGTGTTTGTTGGTCGGGACGTAGTCCAGGCCATCGTTGTTGAGCACCGCAGGGGTGGCTCGGCGAGGGTCGAGTTGCATCACCTTGGTGGCGATGAACAGGCTGTAGTAACGGTAGGCGACCAGGTAGATGGCCACTGCCGCGACCACGATCCACAAGGCATTGATCGCCTCGCCTCGACGCAGGGCGACCACACCCAGCGCACAAGCCCCTATGACCGCCAGCGCCAGCCACGGGATGTGGCGTAGCAGGCTGTTATTGTTGTTCATGGCATGCTTCCAGCTAAGTGGTTGGAATAGACAGCCCCTTGAGTCTAGGGCTTGCTTGAAGGGTTTACCATCCCGAATTGGCATACAGCCGGTGGCGAGCACAGGCTCTAGAACGCCGCTACCCGTACAACCTCATGCCTGGGAAGCAACACGCGCCCTGGCGGGCCTGGCATTTTTGCCAGTTGTGCATGAAAGGGGCACGCGCTTTCAATGATCAGGCAATCCGATTGCCCTTGGACGACACGCGATTGACGAATCTGCACACGCTGAAATCGTGCGTCGATCATCTGAAAGCCAGCAGAAAGGAAACGATCATGACCACGGAAAAAGCCGGCACCCCTCAACGCTCAGCCCCCATCGCCCCCACCCATGGTTCGATTGCGAGCCCAAAGTCCCGCGCCACGTTCGCTGAAGAAAAAGGCCTTATCGAAGGCAATCTTCACAACGGGATCGAAAGCGGCAAGTTCTTCCCCGAGACGACCGGTGGCCTGACCGACCCCTACGCCAAGGACGACGTTAAAAATATTGCACCACCGGCCGATGGCAAGATTGCCAGCGGCGAACGGCCTGGCGCGGCCTACCTGGACAAAACGGATGTCGACTGGGACAAGTATGACGTTGCCAGCGGCGCATCCCTTGATTTTGTCTGGAGCTTCAGTGCACGACACAAATATCGCCGTTTCAACTACTTCATCACCAAAGCCGACTGGAAAGCCGGGGAGCCGCTGACCCGTGCCCAGTTCGAAGCGCAGCCGTTCGCCACATTCCTCAATGAACTTCAGCCTTACTGGGGCTTCACCGACGAGCAGATGTGGCCGGCACAACCCACCACGCATACCTTGAAGCTACCTGAACGCCAGGGCTATCACGTATTGCTGGGCGTATGGGAAATAGCCGAGACCGACAAGGCCTTCTATCAGGTGGTCGACCTCGATTTCGTCACCAGCTAACGGTGGCGCCGGGTGACTCGGCCATATGTCATCCGTGTTACCCGTCATCCGGCAGGAGTGCCCGTGGCTGGTCTATAGTCAGTGCTACTGACGAGGGCCCGCCATGACCACTCCTTCCGACGATCGCCGGCGCTTCCAGCGCATTGACTTCGACGCCCCCACCGAACTGCGCCAGGGCGATCGCCGCTGGCCGGTCAAACTCCTGGATCTGTCGCTCAAGGGCCTGCTGATCGAGCGCCCTGAGCCGTGGAACGCCGACCTCACTCAAGATTTCGATGCGATCATCCAACTGGACCCGCACACCCATGTGCAGATGCAGGTGGAACTACGCCATGAAGAGGCGAAGCGGCTGGGGTTCATCTGCCTCTACATCGACATCGATTCGATGAGCCATTTGCACCGTCTTGTGGAATTGAACGTGGCCGACAGCACCGAAATGATGCGCGAGCTGCGACAACTCATCGAATAATGGGATCTCTTAGCTAGCTAATAGCTTTCCCAACTTGTGTTTCTTGTCTACCCAGACAGCTTTCAACCTGGGTATCGCAACGTTGTACACACCCCTCTAACACCGTATTCAATGAGTTGGTACGCGATCTGCATTGCGTTCTTGCACACCCTGCAAGCCTGCTTGTTCGCGCTCCAATCAAAATATTGTATACAATTCTTGTAGCAATCATTTGTAGGAAGTGTCTACAGTAGCGGCACAACAATAAACAGTGAGCCTGCTCAATGACTACGTCCCCTAGCACGTCTCCCGCCAAGCGCCCCGAGGACGAAAACCTCGGCCTTGGAGCCAACTTGGCCTATGGCCTTCAGCATGTGCTGACCATGTATGGAGGGATCGTCGCAGTACCCCTGATCCTGGGGCAGGCTGCGGGCCTCAATGGTGCCGAGATCGGCATGCTGATCGCGGCCTCGCTGTTTGCCGGTGGCCTGGCCACGCTGCTGCAAACGCTCGGCCTGCCCTTCTTCGGATGCCAGTTGCCGTTGGTGCAGGGCGTGTCGTTCGCAGGCGTGGCAACCATGGGGGCGATTCTCAGCAGCCAGGACGGTGGCGGCTTGCCAGGCGTGCTGGGCGCAGTCATGGCGGCATCGCTGATCGGCTTTCTGATCACCCCGGTGTTCTCGCGCATCACCAAGTTCTTCCCGCCACTGGTCACCGGTATCGTCATCACCACCATCGGCCTGACCTTGATGCCGGTGGCCGCACGCTGGGTGATGGGCGGCAACAGTGCTTCGCCGGAATTCGGCAGCATGGCCAACATCGGCCTGGCAGCGCTGACGTTCGCCATCGTGCTGCTGCTGAGCAAACTGGGCAGCGCGACCATTTCGCGCCTGTCGATCCTGCTGGCCATGGTCTTCGGCACCCTGATCGCCTGGGCGCTGGGCATGACCGACTTCAGCAAGGTGGCTGAAGGCCCGATGTTCGCCTTCCCTACCCCGTTCCACTTCGGTATGCCGACCTTCCACATCGCGGCGATCCTGTCGATGTGCATCGTGATCATGGTGACCCTGGTGGAAACCTCAGCCGACATCCTGGCCGTGGGTGAGATCATCGATACCAAGGTCGATTCCAAGCGCCTGGGCAATGGCCTGCGCGCCGACATGGCTTCGAGCATCCTGGCACCGGTATTCGGCTCTTTCACCCAGAGCGCCTTTGCGCAGAACGTAGGCCTGGTGGCCGTGACCGGGGTCAAGAGCCGCTACGTGGTGGCCACCGGTGGTGTGATCCTGGTAGTGCTGGGCCTGCTGCCGGTGATGGGCCGGGTGATTGCAGCAGTGCCAACCCCGGTACTGGGCGGCGCAGGCATCGTGCTGTTCGGCACTGTGGCTGCCAGCGGTATCCGCACCCTGTCCAAGGTCAACTACAAGAACAACGTCAACCTGATCATCGTCGCCGCCTCGCTGGGCTTTGGCATGATCCCGATTGCCGCGCCGAACTTCTACCACCACTTCCCGAACTGGTTCGAGACCATCTTCCACTCCGGCATCAGCTCGGCAGCGATCATGGCCATCGTGCTCAACCTGATCTTCAACCATTTCACGGCAGGCAATTCGGACCAGCAGTCAGTGTTCGCGGCAGGCTACGAGCGCACCATCCAGTACTCGGACATCTCTGCACTGCGTGATGGCGATTACTTCAAGGAAGGCAAGCTGTTCGACGCCGAGGGCAATGAGGTGCCGGTGCTGGAGCTGGACGAGCATGGCAATGCGGCGCCCAGGCGAACGCCGGTAGCCGAGCACTGACCGCTGACTGAGCGGTGACCCAGGGGGAGCCGATGCGCATCGTCGGCTCCCTTTTTTGTTGCCTGCACCGGCCGATTGCCTGCACAACCAGCGGCTTATTCGAACAAGGCGTCCAGAGCCTGTTCCAGCCGGGTTACGGCGATCACCTGCAACCCCGCCGGTGATTCCTTCGGTGCGTTGCCCTTGGGCACGATGGCCCGCTTGAAGCCATGTTTTGCCGCTTCTTTGAGGCGTTCCTGGCCACTGGGAACCGGCCGCACCTCGCCCGACAAACCAATCTCGCCAAATACCAGCAGCCCGTGGGCCAATGGCCGGTTGCGCAGGCTGGACATCACCGCAGCCAACAAGGCCAGGTCCGACGCGGTTTCAAGGACCTTCACCCCGCCGACGACATTGAGAAACACGTCCTGGTCATGGGTGGGAATACCACCATGGCGGTGCAGCACCGCCAGCAACATGGCCAGCCGGTTCTGGTCCAGGCCCAGGGTGACACGCCGCGGGTTGGCCAGGTGGCTGTCATCGACCAGTGCCTGTACCTCTACCAGCATCGGCCGGGTACCTTCCCACGTGGCCATGACCACGCTGCCCGGTACTTCTTCCTGAGCCCGGTTGAGGAAGATCGCCGATGGGTTGGAAACCTCTTTGAGCCCACGGTCGGTCATACCGAAGACCCCCAGTTCATTGACCGCACCGAAGCGGTTCTTCACCGCGCGCAGCAAGCGCAAGCGGCCATCGGACTCTCCCTCGAAATACAACACGGTGTCGACCATGTGCTCCAGCACCCGCGGGCCTGCCAGCGAGCCTTCCTTGGTGACATGGCCGACCAGGAAGATCGCCGTGCCACTCTGCTTGGCGTAGCGCACCAGCAATGCCGCACTTTCGCGCACCTGGGCGACACCGCCGGGCGCTGATTGCAATTGCTCGGTGAAGATGGTCTGGATCGAATCGATGACCATGACCCGGGGCTTTTCCTGGCGCGCGGTGGCAATGATCGTTTCGATACAGGTCTCGGTCATCACTTTGAGCTGGTCCTGGGGCAGCCCCAGGCGGCGTGAGCGCATGGCCACCTGCTGCTGCGACTCTTCGCCGGTGACATACAGCGCCGGCATGCCCACGGCGATATTGCACAAGGTCTGCAGCAGAATGGTCGATTTGCCGATGCCCGGGTCACCGCCGATCAACACCACCGAACCGTCGACCAGGCCGCCGCCCAGCACACGATCGAGTTCGGTGCTGCTGGTGGTGAACCGCGGAATCTCCTCGACGCTGACTTCGGCCAGGGTCTTGATCTGCGCCTGTTGCCCGGTCCAGCCGGCGCGACCGCTGGGTGCCGCCGCACCGCCGCTCTCGATCATGGTTTCGACCAGGGTGTTCCACGCCCCGCATTCGCCACACTGGCCGGCCCATTTGGGAAAGGTAGCGCCGCACTCGGTGCAGCCATACAAGCGCTTGGCCTTGGCCATGGGCAGGGTCTCCTGGAAAAAATCGCCATGATAGCCGACGCAGACGTGTCTCGAGCGCGTCGGCATGCGACAAAACTATTCGTTCCAAGCGCAGTCACTACCCGTGAACGGCACGCATGAAGCGATGCAGTGGCTTACACTGCGTAAACATCACCATTTGTCACAAGGGAATCGAACATGGGAATGATCAGTGAGTTCAAGGCCTTCGCGGTCAAGGGCAATGTCGTCGACATGGCAGTCGGTATCATTATCGGCGCTGCATTCGGCAAGATAGTCTCCTCATTCGTCGGCGATATCATCATGCCGCCACTGGGGATATTGATCGGAGGCGTGGACTTCAGTGACCTGGCCATTACCTTGAAGGCGGCTGAGGGCGATATACCGGCCGTGGTGCTGGCCTACGGCAAGTTCATCCAGACCGTGATCGACTTCGTGATCGTGGCCTTCGCCATCTTCATGGGTGTCAAGGCGATCAACCGCCTGAAACGCGAAGAGGCCGTTGCGCCAAGCGCCCCGCCGACCCCGACCCCTCAGGAAACGCTGCTGACCGAGATTCGTGACCTGCTCAAGTCGCAGAACCAGAATCGCCTGCCTTGAAAAGTGGCAAGCTGCAAGTGTAAGGCCGCTCAAGGGCAGCACTTGTAGCTTGCAGCTTGCAGCTACCAGTAGTTCTCCACCGCCACCTGCCCAGGCCGCTTGCTCAAGCTCAACTGCAGGTCACGCGCCTTGAGCACCTTGCGGGTCTCATCGATCATTTGCGGGTTGCCGCAAAGCATGATCCGTGAGTGCTCAGGCGACAGTTCCAGCCCCGCCGCCTTTTCCAGCTCGCCATTCTCGATCAGTGTAGTGATGCGTGCATTCAGCGCACCCGGATACTGCTCACGGGTAACCACGGGAATGAATTGCAGCTTGCCTGCAAACTCTGCCAGGTAATCACGCTGTTCAAGCCCGGCAATGTCATCCACATAGGCCAGCTCCTTGGCCTCGCGTACCGAATACACCAGTTTGATGTTGTCGAAACGCTCCCAGGCCTCGAAGTCCTGCAGGATCGACATGAACGGCGCAATGCCGGTACCGGTCGCCAACAGCCACAGGTCACGGCCACCGACGAAGCGATCAAGGGTCAGGTAGCCAAATGCCTGGCGGTCTATCAGCAGTGAATCACCCTCGCCAAGGCGGCTGAGCTCGCTGGTGAACTCCCCGCCCGGGACCACGATGGAGAAGAAGTCTAAATACTCGTCATGCGGCGCACTGACCATCGAGTAAGCACGCCAGACCACGCTGCCATCGGCCTTGGTCACGCCAAGCCGGGCGAATTGCCCGGCCCGAAATCGAAACCCCGGATCGCGAGTCACCCGCAGGCTGAACAGGCCAGGCGTCAGTGGCTGGACGTCCAGCAAGGTCTGGCGGGTAAACTTTTCGGCACTGGCGGTCATGACGGGCTCCGTGAATAACGTGCGCACAGTGTCGCGCAAAGCGGCCAGGATAAAAACCGTTCGATTGTAGGGTCACAGGCCACGGCCTGGCTGCTTTCATGGAATGATGAGACATTCTTAACAAAAAAATCCCAACAAAACGCTCGGTCTTTTCCTACAATCCCACCGGTATGCAAACGGATTGGGTCCTCTGGACGCAAGGGAGAGGGTTGATGCCTCACTGGAATCACGAGCATTTAGACCGCTTGGTCAACGAAAGTACCCCGCAAAAGGTGTTCGACCTCGCGGTTCACCTGGCACAGGACCTGGGCATGGAGTTCATGGGGCTCAAGCTTCGCATTCAGCTTGCAGCCCAGGCACCCAGGCTCTACCTGTACAGTAACTACCCGCTTGCCTGGATCGAGCGTTATCAACGCGACGAGTTCTACAAGCAGGACTCGGCAGCAGCATTGAGTCACACGTCGACCGGGCCGGTACTGTGGACCGATGAGTTGTATCGCGAAGCGCCGGATTTTCGTGAGCAGGCCTGCAAACATGGCCTGCGCCACGGCTGGACACAATCGCTGCATGACCTCAGGCACAACGAGACCCAAGTCAGCGTGGCACGGCCCTGTGGCAAGATCGACACCCACGAGCTGTACGACAAGGCCGGCCAAGTACAATGGCTGTGCCATACGCTGCACGACACCATTTGTGAGCATCACCTGGCCAAGTTGAGTTCGCCGCTGAAGATGAGCGATCGGGAACTCGAGGTGCTGAAATGGTCGGCCGCCGGCAAGACCGCCGCCGACGTCGCCTGCATTCTGTCACTGTCGCAAAGCACAGTGAACTTCCATATCCGCAGCGTGATTACCAAGACCAATGCTTCCAACAAGGCAGGCGCCGTCGCCATTGCCGTGATGCGAGGCCTGATCGATCAATAACCCGGCCTGCGACCAGAGGCAAAGCCCTGTAGAATCGCGTACCGAAGCCCGTGACGGTCTGTGACGGGCGACCCGTGCCCGAGCCTGATGCCATGCCCCTGTTGATCACACCCTACGCCGAACTCGACCTGATCCGCCAGCCGGACCAGGCCAACGACCCGTTGCAGGCCTTTGACGCCGCCGATGAATACCTGCTCGAGCAGTTGCACGCTCAGCAACTGGCGGCCGGGAGCAGGGTGCTGGTACTCAATGACAGCTTCGGCGCGCTGGCCGCCAGCCTGGTCGACCACGTGCCGGTGGTCAGCAGCGGTGACTCGCACCTGGCCCACATGGCCCTGGAAAAAAACCTCGCGCGTAACGGCAAGGCATTCGACAGCGTACCTTTCGTGCCCGCCAGCGAGCATTGGCAGGGGCACTTCGATCGCGTACTGGTGCGCGTGCCGAAAACACTTGCACTGCTCGAAGAGCAACTGATCAGGTTGCAAGGCCACCTGGCGCCCGGCGCACAGGTCATCGCTGCGGCCATGATCAAACACTTGCCACGGGCTGCGGGTGATCTGCTGGAGAAGTACATCGGCCCGGTACAGGCTTCGCTGGCGCAAAAAAAAGCGCGCCTGCTGACGGCCACCTTCGCCCAGCGCCCTGCCGCCAGCTCCCCGTACCCGACCCGCTACCGCCTCGACTCACCTGCGCTCGAACTGCTCAACCATGCCAACGTATTCTGCCGCGACGGCCTGGACATCGGCACGCGGGCCTTCCTCCCACACCTGCCACACGACTTGGGCAATGCACGTGTCGCCGACCTGGGTTGCGGCAACGGCGTGCTGGCCATCGCCAGCGCGCTGGCCAACCCCCAGGCGCACTACACACTGGTGGATGAATCGTACATGGCGGTGCAGTCGGCGCAGGAAAACTGGCAGGCTGCGCTGGGCGATCGCGCGGTGACGGTAGTGGCAGGCGATGGCCTGGCGGGGGTGGAAAAGCAGTCGCTGGATGTGGTGCTGTGCAACCCGCCGTTCCATCAACAGCAGGTGGTGGGCGACTTCCTTGCCTGGCGCATGTTCCAGCAGGCGCGTGAGGCATTGGTGGTCGGCGGTGCGTTGTATATCGTCGGTAATCGCCACTTGGGCTATCACAGCAAGCTGGCGCGCCTGTTCCGGGGAGTTGAACAGGTGGCCGCGACGCCGAAGTTCGTGATCCTCAAAGCCCGCAAGTGAAGCGGGGGCTGCTCAGTGCAGCCCCACGGCCCTCAATGCGTGGTCAGCCCCGCCGCGCTCATGAACAGCCGCATCACATAGGCCGCCACGCCCAGGGCGGCCACGCTCAAAGCCCAGATCAGCAACAACCAGCCCAGGCGTTGCCACAGGGGTTTCTTCTCTTCAAGGCCATGTTTGCCAGCCATGATGGGCCTCCTAGTGATAGCCGTCTTCGTGGGTGACCTTGCCGCGGAACACGTAATAGCTCCAGAAGGTATACCCCAGGATGAATGGCAGGATGAACAATGTGCCGACCAGCATGAAGCCCTGGCTCTGTGGCGGCGCAGCTGCATCCCAGATCGAGATCGACGGCGGGATGATATACGGCCAGAGGCTGATGCCCAGGCCGCTGTAGCCAAGGAAGATCAGCACCAACGTCAGTAGGAACGGGGTGTAGTTGGCACTGCGCGCCACTGCCTTGAACAAACCGTAGAACGTTACCAGCACGAGAAGCGGTACCGGCATGAACCAGATCAGGTTGGGCATGCTGAACCAGCGATCGGCAATCTGTGGGTAAGCGATCGGCGTCCACAAGCTGACGATGCCGATCACCACCAGCAACACCAGGGCCAGCGGCCGGCCGAGCTTGTGCATCTGCGCTTGCAGAGGCCCCTCGGTCTTCATGATCAGCCAGGTGCACCCGAGCAAAGTGTACGCGACGATCAGGCCCAGGCCACTGAACAGGCTGAACGGGGTCAGCCAGTCGAGCGTGCCGCCGGCGTAATGCCGGTCCACTACCTTGAAGCCCTCGATGAATGCCCCCAACGCGACCCCCTGGAAGAAAGTCGCCACCAGTGAACCGCCGATGAACGCCTTGTCCCAGATGTGGCGCTTGTCGTCCTTGGCCTTGAAACGGAACTCGAAGGCCACTCCGCGGAAGATCAGGCCGATCAGCATGAGGATCAGCGGCAGATAAAGCGCTTCGAGCACCACCGAATAGGCCATCGGGAAGGCCCCGAACAAACCGGCGCCGCCCAGGACCAGCCAGGTTTCGTTACCATCCCATACGGGGGCGACGGTGTTCATCATCACATCCCGGTCCTGCTCAGCCTTGACGAAGGGGAAGAGCATGCCGATGCCCAGATCGAACCCGTCCATCACCACGTACATCATGACACCGAAGATGATGATCACGGCCCAGATCAGCGGAAGGTCGATACCCATGGCTCAGTTCTCCTTGCTCAGGCTGGGGGCAGTGGCCTTGCGGCCTTCATCGGCGGCGGAAAGCGGCCGTGCCGGCGTGCGTTTCTGGCCGGGACCGCCAGGGGTGTGCTCGTCGCCCTCGCCCGTTTTCGGCCCTTTGCGCACAAGGCGCATCATGTAGCCCAGGCCAGTGCCGAACAGCGCGAAGTACACCACCACGAATGCAATCAGGGTAAAGCCCAGCTGGGCGTAGCTATGGTTGGAGACACCCTCCGAGGTACGCATCAGGCCGTACACCACCCACGGCTGGCGGCCGATCTCGGTGGTGAACCAGCCGGCAAGAATGGCGATCAGGCCCGATGGGCCCATCCACAGTGTCAGGTACAGGAACGGGCGTGAAGTGTAGAGGGTGCCGCGTTTGCGCAGCCAGAGGCTCCACAGGCCAACGAAGATCATCAGGAAGCCAAGCCCGACCATGACCCGGAACGACCAGAAGACAATGGTCGAATTGGGACGGTCCTCGGGCGGAAACTCCTTCATCGCAGGCACTTGTTTATCCAGGCTGTGGGTAAGGATCAGGCTACCGAGCGCCGGGATTTCAACCTTGAAGCGGGTGGTTTCGGCTTCCATGTCCGGGATGCCGAACAGGATCAGCGGGGTCGGCTCGCCAGGAACGTTCTCCCAGTGGCCTTCGATTGCGGCAATCTTCACCGGCTGATGCTTGAGGGTGTTAAGCCCGTGGAAATCACCGATCACAGCCTGGATGGGGGCGACGATCAGCGCCATCCACATGGCCATCGACAGCATCTTGCGCACCGCCGGGTTATCGCGCCCGCGCAGCAGGTGCCAGGCCGCCGAGGCGCCAACGAAGAAGGCGGTGGCAACGAACGCGGCGGTGGCCATGTGCATCAGGCGGTAGGGGAACGACGGGTTGAAGATGATCGCCAGCCAGTCCACCGGGACGACCCGACCGTCGATGATCTCGTGGCCTTGCGGGGTCTGCATCCAGCTGTTGGACGCCAGGATCCAGAAGGTCGACACCAGCGTACCCAATGCCACCATCACGGTGGAGAAGAAATGCAGGCCGCGGCCCACGCGGTTCCAGCCAAACAGCATGACGCCGAGGAAGCCCGCCTCGAGGAAGAACGCGGTAAGCACCTCATAAGTGAGCAGGGGGCCCGTGACAGCGCCGGCGAAGTCGGAAAAACGACTCCAGTTGGTACCGAACTGGTAGGCCATGACCAGGCCGGAAACCACCCCCATACCGAAGTTGACGGCGAAGATCTTCGACCAGAAGTGGTAAAGGTCACGGTAGACCTGCTCATGGGTCCTCAGCCAAAGGCCTTCGAGAACCGCCAGGTAACTCGCAAGGCCAATGGTGATGGCCGGGAACAGGATGTGGAACGACACGGTAAAGGCAAACTGAATTCGGGCGAGCTCGAGGGCTTCTATTCCGAACATGGTGCTTCCTCTTCAGGTAATCCGGCTTCCGGGCTCGTGGCCCGTCGCCCACTGCCCCCGCGTTAGTGTCGAGTGCGGCACGTTGGAATTGTTCTGTTCGATCGCAGGGATTTCGGCCCACTGGCCAAATCGTTGTTTCTGGAACGATTGATCCAGATCAACGATTGATAGCAAGCATAGTCCCGAATGACCCGGCAGGCGGTGCGGTTGTTTGCCGCGTGACCGGTTGCCCCACCCCCTTCCAGAGCCGAAGAAACCGTGTCGACAACGGCAAACAGTAACCGTTTGTTACAAACAGATGATAATCTGCCGCCCCCCTCTACTGCGCCGAGGCCACAGGTTTCCGATGTCCGATTCCGCACCGCAGTTGTTGCGCCATCACCGACCTTTCATTGCCTTTTGGCTAGCCCGGGTGTTCACCGCCAGCGGTTTTCAGATGCTCACCGTTGCCATTGGCTGGCACCTCTACCAATTGACCGGCAATGTGCTCGACCTGGGCCTGGTAGGCCTCGTCGAATTCGCGCCGCGGGTGCTGTTCATGCTGCACACCGGGCACGTCGCCGACCGCTATGACCGGCGCAAGGTCGCGGCCCTGTGCCAGACGCTGCAGGGGTTGATCGCCCTGGTGCTGGCCTTGGGCAGCGCCACCGACAACGTCAGCCGCGAACTGATCTTCGCCCTCGCCTTCCTGCTCGGAGCCACCCGCTCGTTCGAAATGCCCGCCACCCAGGCGCTGCTGCCCAATGTGGTGCCGCACGGGCTGTTTCCTCGGGCCGTAGCGGCCTCAGCCTCGGCCACCCAGGCGGCGACCATCGTCGCCCCGGCCGTGGGCGGGCTCCTGTATGCCTTCGGCAGTACCTGGGTGTATGGCCCGACCGTGGCCCTGTATGCCATTGCCTGCCTGCTTATGCTGACCCTGGATTCGCGCCAGCAAGTGCCGCAACGCGGTCGCGCCAGCCTGGAGTCGCTACTGGCAGGCGTGCGTTTCATCCGTAGCCGGCCAGACATTCTCGGGGCGATTTCCCTCGACCTGTTCGCCGTGCTGCTGGGTGGCGCCACCGCGCTGCTACCAGTGTTCGCCAAGGACATCCTGCTCACCGGCCCGTGGGGCCTGGGCCTGTTGCGGTCGGCGCCAGCGGTGGGCGCGCTGTTGATGTCGTTCTGGCTGGCGCGCTTCCCAGTGGAGCGCAAGGTCGGCCGCACCATGTTCACCGCAGTCGGGGTGTTCGGCGTGGCAACCATCGCCTTTGGCCTGTCGACCTCATTCTGGTTCTCGCTGGCGGTACTGGTGGTGCTGGGTGCAGCAGACATGATCAGCATGGTGATACGCGGTGCGTTCGTGCAACTGGAGACGCCGGATGAGATGCGGGGCCGGGTAAGCGCGGTCAACGGCCTGTTCATCGGTGCCTCCAATCAGCTCGGTGAATTCGAATCGGGGGTCACGGCGCACTGGTTCGGCACGGTGCCGGCGGTGGTGCTGGGGGGCGTCGGCACCTTGGTGGTGACCGGAGTGTGGATAAAGTTGTTCCCGACACTGGCCACGCGGGATCGGTTGCACAATGGTTGACGGGGGCCTGAACGGCCATAGGCCCCTGCCAGTCATGCTGGTATGATGCGCGGCTTTTTTCCTCCCCACGCAAAACCACGGCAGCCGTTACGGTCTGTGCTTTGCTGATGGGGTCGATACATTCACGGCGCCGGGGGCGCCTCGGGGAGCGGGCATGCTGGAAAGGCTGTTTCAACTAAGAGCACACAACACCAACGTGCGCACCGAGATTCTTGCGGGCGTCACCACCTTCCTGGCCATGGCCTACATCCTGTTCGTCAACCCGAGCATTCTTGGCGAAACCGGCATGGACAAGGGCGCGATCTTCGTCGCCACCTGCCTGGCTGCCGCCATCGGCTCGGCGACCATGGGCCTGATCGCCAACTACCCCATCGCCTTGGCGCCGGGCATGGGCTTGAACGCGTTCTTCACCTACACCGTGGTCCTGCACATGGGGCACACCTGGCAGGTCGCGTTGGGCGCGGTGTTCCTCTCGGCGGTGATGTTCTTCCTGCTGTCGATCTTCCGCATCCGCGAGTGGATCGTAAACAGCATCCCGCTGCCGCTGCGCTCGGCCATTGCCGCGGGCATTGGCCTGTTTCTGGCGCTCATCGCCCTGCATAACGCCGGCATCGTCGTCGATAACCCGGCCACCCTGGTGGGCATGGGCGACCTCAAGCAGCCGTCGGTGATCCTTGCCACGCTGGGCTTCTTCCTGATCGTGGGCCTTGAAGCGCTCAAGGTGCGCGGCGCGGTGCTGATCGGTATTCTCGCCGTGACGGTCGCGGCGATCGCCATGGGCGTCACGCCGTTCGGCGGTATCGTGTCGATGCCCCCTTCGCTGGCACCGACCTTCCTGCAGCTGGACATCGCCGGGGCACTCGACGTAGGCCTGGTCAGCGTGATCTTCGCTTTCCTGTTCGTCGACCTGTTCGACAACTCCGGCACCCTGATCGCCGTGGCCAAGCGCGCCGGCCTGATGGGCAAGGACGGCCACATGCCGAAGATGGGCCGTGCCCTGATCGCCGACAGCACTGCGGCCATGGCCGGTTCGCTGCTGGGCACCTCGACCACCACCAGCTACATCGAGTCGGCGGCAGGCGTGAGCGCCGGTGGCCGCACCGGCCTGACCGCCATCGTGGTGGCCGTGCTGTTCCTGCTGGCGCTGTTCTTCGCCCCGCTGGCCGGTAGCGTACCGGCCTTTGCCACCGCACCGGCGCTGCTGTTCGTCGCCGTGCTGATGGCTTCGGGCCTGGCGGAAATAAACTGGGACGACGTGACCGAGGCCGCACCGGTGGTGGTCACCGCCCTGGCCATGCCGCTGACCTACTCGATCGCCAACGGCATCGCCTTCGGCTTCATCTGCTGGACCGCCGTCAAGCTGATTTCCGGCCGCCGCCGCGACCTGAACCCGGCACTGGTGATCCTTTCCATCCTGTTCGTCATCAAGCTGGGCTGGTTCAACGCATGAGTGCTGCCTTCGACCCTAGCGCCTACGACGCGCAACTGCAGGCCAAGGTTACCCGCCTGCGCGAGCTGCTGGCCCCCTTCGGTGCGCCGCAGCCCGCTGTGTTCGACTCGCCGCGCGAGCATTACCGCTTGCGTGCCGAGTTCCGCCTGTGGCGCGAGGATGGCCAGCGCCACTATGCGATGTTCGCCCCGGGCGAGAAGCACAAGGCCATCCTGATCGACGATTTCCCCATCGCCAGCGAGCGCATCAACGCATTGATGCCGCGCCTCAAGGCTGCCTGGCAGGCCAGTGAAGAACTGAGCAATCGGCTGTTCCAGGTGGAGTTCCTAACCACCCTTGCCGGCGATGCGATGGTCACGATGTGCTACCACCGCCCGCTGGACGAGGCCTGGGAAGTGGCAGCACGGCAACTGGCCGAAGAACTGGGCGTGAGCCTGATCGGCCGCTCCAAGGGCAAGCGGCTGGTCATCGGCCGTGATTACGCCATGGAAAAACTCGATGTGGCTGGCCGGGTGTTCAGCTATCGCCAGCCGGAAGGCGCATTCACCCAGCCCAACGGCGCGGTGAACCAGAAGATGCTGAGCTGGGCGTATGACGCCATCGGCGAGCGCGATGACGACCTGCTGGAACTGTACTGCGGTAACGGCAATTTCACCCTGCCGCTGGCCACCCGCGTACGCCAGGTGCTGGCCACCGAGATCAGCAAGACCTCGGTCAACGCCGCCCTGAGCAACCTCGAAGAGAACGCGGTGGATAACGTGCGCTTGGTGCGCCTGTCAGCGGAAGAGCTGACCCAGGCGCTGAACGAGGTTCGTCCGTTCCGACGGCTGGAAGGGATCGACCTGAAGAGTTATGCGTTCGGGACCGTGTTCGTCGACCCACCACGTGCGGGGATGGACCCGGATACTTGCGAGCTGACACGGCGTTTTGAACGGATTCTGTATATCTCGTGCAATCCAGAAACGCTGGCGGCCAACATCGAGCAGTTGCAGGACACGCACCGCATCGAGCGCTGTGCGTTGTTTGACCAGTTCCCGTATACCCACCACATGGAAAGTGGGGTATTGCTGGTTCGGCGCTGATTGACGGAAATTGGGGCCGCGTTGCGGCCCCAATACACTCAGAAGTCGAAGAAGACCGTCTCCCCTTCCCCCTGAACACGGATATCGAAACGGTACGCCGTCTTGCCATCCACCTCGCAACGCTTGGCAATCAAGGTTTCACGGCGCTGCGGCTGCTCGATCAGGTTGAGCACCGGGCACTTGGCGTTCGCTTCGGCCTCATCATCGAAATACAGCCGCGTGTGCAAGTGGATGTTGATGCCGCGAGCAAACAGGCTGATGTTGATGTGCGGGGCCATCGGCACACCGGCAGCGTTGTTCACCACACCGGGCTTGACGGTCTGCACGGTCCACTCACCGGCATCGAAGGTGGTGGCGGTGCGACCGAAGCTGTTGAAGGCGTTTTCCAGGTTGTAGTCATCCTGGTACTGGCCATTGGCATCGGCCTGCCAGAGTTCCAGGAATGAATCGCGCACCAGGTGGCCGTTGCCGTCATACACCTGGCCGATCAGCAGGATGTGTTCACCCGGTGCCTGCGGCTTAGCCAGACGGTTCCAGATTTCCTGATCACGGGTAGGGTTACCGGCCGCTTCCAGGGCCAGGCCGATGTGCACGTAGGGGCCGGCGGTCTGCGAGGGGGTTTCCGGCAGCAGTTCGATTGGCATGGCGGGGTCCTCAGCAGTTTTCGAAGTGGGTTTTGCGCTGGCCGCGCAGCACGATGTCGAAGCGGTACGCCAGGCAATCCATGGGGTTGGCGTTGCTCATGTCGAGCTTGGCGATCAGTTGCTGCACCGCTTCTGGGTTGGCGATCGACTTGACGATCGGGCACATCGGGATCAGCGGGTCGCCCTCGAAGTACAGCTGGGTGATCAGCTTGGTGGCGATCGACGGGCCGCTGACAGCGACGTGGATGTGCGCCGGGCGCCAGTCGTTCGGGCCGTTGCGCCATGGGTATGGGCCGGGCTTGATGGTGCGGAAGCTGTAGTAGCCTTCACTGTCGGTCAGGCAGCGGCCGACACCACCGAAATTCGGGTCCAGCGGGGCCAGGTAGCGGTCGTTCTTGTGGCGGTAACGGCCGCCGGCGTTGGCCTGCCAGATCTCTACCAAGGTATTGGGCACTGGCTTGCCGTACTGGTCGACGACACGGCCAGCAACGATGATGCGCTCACCAATCGGCAGGCCGCCGTTGTTGAAGTTCAGCAGCAGGTCATGGTCGTGGGCGCCGAAGCCCAGGTGGGTGAAGTCCGGGCCGGTGGTTTCGCTGATCGACTGCGGGATGCTGACCAATGCCTGGCGCGGCGAGCGGGCAATGGAAGTCTTGTAGTCGGGGGTCAAGGCCTTGGGGTGCCAGTTGCGATCACGGATCACGAAGCGGCTGTTGTCCTGGGCGGGCATGCCGTTTTCCTCTCTTGGAGTTATCAAAGCGCCTGTGGTTCGCAGGCGGACTTGCAGTTTCGGATAGGTCGCCCCAGATGAATATTGAATTCCGCCGACCGTTACTTAACCAAATGGTTATGCATTAGTACCTTTGGCTGGCGTGAACTAACCTTTGTCTTCATGTTTCAGGCTCTGGAGTGCACTTCATGGAATGGCGAAAAGGCCGTCGTAGTGACAATGTGGTCGATGCCCGTGGCCAAGGCGGCGGCGGTGGTGGCATGCGCTTTGGCGGCGGCAAGGGCCTGGGGCTCGGGGCCATCCTGCTGATCGTCGGCATCGGTTGGCTCACTGGCCAGGACCCGCTGCAGATCCTCGGCCAGCTCACTGGCCAGATGGAGCAGCAGCAAGCCCCAAGCGGTGCGGGCAACAAGGCCCCAGCGGCCAACGACGAGCAGGCCCAGTTCGTCGCCTCGATCCTGGGCGACACCGAAGACACCTGGAAGGCTCTGTTCTCGCAGGCTGGCAAGCAGTATCGCGACCCTAAGCTGGTGCTGTTCAGCGGCCAGGTGAATTCCGCCTGCGGCTTCGCTTCAGCGGCGGTGGGGCCGTTCTACTGCCCGGCCGACCAGCGGGTGTACCTGGACATGTCGTTCTTCCGTGAAATGGAAACCCGCTTCGCCGCCGCAGGCGACTTCGCCCAGGCCTACGTGATCGCCCACGAGATCGGCCACCACGTGCAAACCTTGCTTGGTGTGTCGGCCAAGGTCGATGCCGCGCGCCGTGCAGGCCAGCGCCTGGAGGGTGACAATGGCTTGCTGGTGCGCCAGGAATTGCAGGCCGACTGCCTGGCCGGGGTATGGGCTTACCAGGCGCAGCAACGCCTGAACTGGCTGGAGCCAGGGGATGTCGAGGAAGCGCTCAATGCTGCCAATGCCATCGGTGATGACCGACTGCAGCAAAAGGGCCAGGGGCGCGTGGTACCTGACTCCTTTACCCATGGCACCTCGGCGCAGCGGGTGCGTTGGTTCAAGGCCGGGTTTGCCCAGGGCGATGTGAACAGCTGCGACACGTTCAGTGCGCGAAGCCTTTGAAATTTCAAGGGGTCCCTGCGCGCGGCAAGCCTGCTGCCGCGCGTGGTGTTGCAATTGAGCTGAAAAAGCGTTTCAGCTTCCCCGCCATTTGCCGATAACCCCTGCACGATTCAGCGGGCATCCAGAACAACAACGCCTCGCGATCGAACATTGATCAAGTGAGCGAAATCATTTCTGGAGAGCGTGCATGAACAGCTGGTTTGCCAACATCAGCGTCAACCTCAAACTCGGCCTGGGCTTCGGCCTGGTGCTGGTCCTCACCGGCCTGCTGGCCCTGACCGGCTGGAACAGCCTGGGCAGCCTCATCGACCGCAGCAACTGGATGGGCGATATCGGCAAGCTCAACAAAGACCTGACCGACCTGCGCGTGGCGCGCCTGCAGTACATGATCGCCAATGGCGACGATGCTGCCGCAGCCAACACCCAGGCCAAGCTGGATGCCTTCAGCAAGCAGCAACAATACCTGGTCAGTACTTTCAAGAGCCCGGAAAACGTCAAGCTGCTCAAAGAACTGGGCCAGACCATCAGCGAGTACGAGGTTTCGCTGAACAAGATGCGTGCCGGCTACAAAGGCTCGCTGGCTGCACGTGACGCGATGAATGTATCGGCTGCCAAGGCCGACGCGGCCATGGATCTGCTCGGCGAGGACGTCATGGGCCGCCCCGAAGCCGATAGCGTGCGCTTGTCGCAATACCAACTGATCAGCAAGGCGCGCCAGCAACTGCTGCAAGTGCGAGTGGATGTGCGCGGTTACATTGCCGACAACTCTGCGGCCAACGAACAGGCCGCCCTGCGCCAGCTGGAGTCGGCACTTGCCGAGATCGACAACCTGAAGCGTCAGCTGCCTGCCGAAGCCACGCGCGTGCAGCAGTTGGAGCAATCGATACAGGCCTACCGCGAGGCCGTGCGCCAGTTCCGCGATGCAGTCGCCGACATCACCACCGCCCGTGCAGAGATGACCGTGCAGGGCGGCGATATCGTCAAGCGCAGCGACGCGCTGTACAAGATCCAGATCGACCGCCGCGACGCCGAGAGCGCCCAGGCGCGCAGCCTGCAGACCATCGCCACGTTGCTGGCCCTGCTGGTCGGTGTACTGGCGGCGGTGCTGATCACCCGCCAGATCACCCGCCCGCTGCATGACACGCTGCAAGCGGTGGAGCGCATCGCTGGTGGCGACCTCACCCACGACCTGCGGGTTACCCGTCGCGACGAAATCGGCGTGCTGCAGCAGGGCATCGCCCGCATGGGCACCACCCTGCGCGAGCTCATCACCGGCATCCGCGACGGTGTCACGCAGATCGCCAGCGCCGCTGAGGAACTGTCGGCGGTCACCGAGCAGACCAGCGCTGGCGCAAACAGCCAGAAGGTCGAAACCGACCAGGTCGCTACCGCCATGCACGAAATGGCCGCGACCGTTCAGGAAGTGGCGCGCAATGCCGAGCAGGCTTCGCACGCAGCGACCGGCGCCGATGACGAAGCACGCGCAGGTGATCGCGTGGTCGGTGAAGCGATCAGCCAGATCGAACGCCTGGCCGAGGAAGTGCACCGCTCCACCGAAGCCATGAACCTGCTGCAGCAGGAAAGCCAGAAAATCGGCAGTGTCATGGATGTGATCAAGTCGGTAGCCGAACAGACCAACCTGCTGGCGCTCAACGCTGCCATCGAAGCCGCCCGTGCCGGTGAGGCTGGCCGTGGCTTTGCCGTGGTCGCCGACGAGGTACGTGGTTTGGCCCAGCGTACGCAGAAATCCACCGAAGAGATCGAAGAATTGGTGGCTGGCCTGCAACATGGCACCCAGCAAGTGGCCAACGCCATGCAAGGCAGCCGCACCCTGACCGACAGCAGTGTCGAACTGGCGCGCAAAGCCGGCACTTCGCTGGAAAACATCACCAGCACGGTGTCGAGCATCCAGTCGATGAACCAGCAGATTGCCGCGGCAGCCGAGCAGCAGAGCGCGGTGGCTGAGGAGATCAGCCGCAGCATCCTGAATGTGCGCGATGTGTCGGAGCAGACCGCAGCGGCCAGTGATGAGACCGCGGCGTCCAGTGTCGAGCTGGCGCGCCTGGGTGGGCACCTGCAGACGCTGGTCAGCCAGTTCCGCGTCTGACCTCGTACTTTAGGGCCGCTTTGCGGCCCATTGTCGGCAAGCCGGCTCCATCAGGGATACGCAAGGCTCGAGGCTGCGCGATACCAGTAGGAGCCGGCTTGCCGGCCATGACACCAGAACTGACAACCGATTATTTAACGACCATCCCCACCCCGCGCCCACGCGGATCCGAAGCCGTCTCAAGCTTCGCCCCGTTCACCCGGATCGCCTGGATATCCCCCATCTCCCAGCCCTGATCCTCCAGCACGTAACCCATCTTCTTCAGGTCGTCGGCTACCGGCCCGCTCAGCGGTGCGTAGCTGTCGAAGTAGATGGTGTCCTTGGGCAACAACTGGTGGTGCACACGCTGCGCCGCCACGGCCTTGTCCAGGGGCATGCCGTAGTCGTACAGGTTGTTCATCACCTGGAAGATCGAAGTGAAGATCCGCGAGCCGCCGGGCGTACCGATCACCAGTGCAACCTTGCCATCGCGGGTCATCAGGCTCGGGCTCATGGACGACAGCATGCGCTTGCCCGGCTCGATAGCGTTGGCATCACCGCCCACTACACCAAAGGCATTGGCTGCGCCCGGCTTGGCACTGAAGTCGTCCATTTCGTCGTTGAGCAAAAAGCCCGCGCCCTTGACCACCACACCACTGCCGTAGTCGAGGTTGAGGGTGTAGGTATTGCTGACCGCGTTACCCTGTTTGTCGACGATCGAGAAGTGCGTGGTCTGGTGCGGCTCCAGGCCCGGTTTGACATCGTCGGTCGCGGAAATGGCCTTCGGGTTGACCTGCGCGGCGCGCTTGGCCAGGTAATCCTTGGCGATCAGCTGGTCGACCGGCACCTTGGTGAAGGCCGGGTCGCCCAGGTAGTCGGCGCGGTCGGCGAACACGCGTTTCTCGATCTCGGCCAGCAGGTGAATGTATTGCGCAGAATTGTGCGCCACGCCTTTGAAGTCGGCCGCACGGTCTTCCTTGATGCCCAGCAACTGGGCCAGCGCAACGCCGCCCGAGCTTGGCGGTGGCGCGGTGTAGACCACGTTGCCGCGCCAGCTCAGGGCCATGGGCTCACGCCAGACGGCCTTGTAGTCCTTGAGGTCTTCTTTGGTGATCAGGCCTTTGTCAGCCTGCATCTGCGCCACCAGCAGGTCGGCGGTCTTGCCCTGGTAGAACTCGCTCACGCCCTTGTCGGCAATACGTTCGAGGGTCTGGGCCATCTCTGGCTGCTTGAACAACTCGCCCACCTTCATGGTGCCGAAATAGTCGTTGAAGTTGGTCGCGGTCTTGAACAGGCCCTGCGCGTCATTGCGATACTGGTACTGCTTTTCGGCAACCTTGAAGCCGTTTTTCGCATAGCCGATCGCGGGGGTCAGCAGCTCGCTCCAGGGCAGCTTGCCGAATTTCTCGTGCGCTTCCCACAGGCCCATCACCGTGCCGGGCACGCCGGCTGCGCGCACGCCGACCAGGCTGAGGTTCTCGATCACCTCGCCTTTTTCGTCCAGGTACATGTTGCGGGTCGCGGCCTTGGGCGCCACTTCCCGGTAGTCGAGGAAATATGGCTTGCCGTCGACGAACAGGGTCATGAACCCGCCGCCACCGATGTTGCCGGCCTCAGGGTAGGTCACCGCCAGAGTGAAGGCGGTGGCCACTGCTGCATCCACCGCGTTGCCACCTTTTTTCAGGATGTCGGCGGCTACCTGTGCGCCATATTGATCGGGCGCGGCCACCGCGCCACCCTCCAGGGTTACCGCATAGGCCGATGAACAGCTCAAGATCGCGGCGCCGAGGGCCATGGACTGGAACAGGACAATACGCATGACACTTCCTTGGTGTTGTTTTTGTTGATCACTCAGTAAGGCCGAAGCGTCTCGACTGTGCAATCACATGTAGGAAGTTTCGCCGCCCTTGGACAGGATTTGTCGCGTTCAGGCAACTCAGCAGGCGTACATCGCCAGTTTGCGCTGGATGAAGTCGAGGAAGCACTGGATGCGCAGGGCCAGTTGCGTGTTGCGGTAGTAAACAGCGTGGATCGGCTGGCGGTAGCCGTTGTTGGCCTCGCTCAGAATGACCTGCAGGCGGCCGGCGCGGATGTCCTCGTGGGTCATGAAGTGCGACAGGCTGACGATACCCTCCCCGGCCAGCGCCAACTGGCGCAGGGTCTCGCCGCTGGAGGCGATCAGCGCCGGGCGGATCGCCCAGCGGTCCCCTTGGGCATGGCGCAGCGGCCACTGGTTGAGTGACTCGGGCTGGCTGAAACCGAGCAGGCAGTGATGGTTCAGGTCTTCTACATGCTGCGGTGTACCGTGCCGCTCAAGGTACGCCGGACTTGCCAGTACCTGCACCGGGCTGCAGCCCAGCGAACGGGCGTGCAGGCTGGAGTCGGCCAGCTCACCGATGCGGATCGCCACGTCGGTGCTCTGCTCGAGCAGGTCGATGATCAGGTCATCGGTGTTCAGTTCCAACTCGATGTCGGGGTACTGGCTGCGAAAATCACCGATCCACGGCAAGATCGCGTGCAGCATGAACGGCGCTGCGGCGTTGATGCGCAGGCGCCCGGAAGGCGTCTGGCGGTTCATCGACAGGCGCTCTTCCATGTCATTCATCTGCTCGAGCACCAACCGTGAGCGTTCCAGGAAGAAGCGCCCTTCTTCGGTCAGGTCCATGCGCCGGGTGGTGCGATTGACCAGCGTAGTGCCCAGCTTTGCCTCCAGGCGCGACAATGTGCGGCTGACCGCCGAAGGGGTCTGCCCCAGTTGCTCGGCGGCAGCGGAAATCGAACCGCAGTCGATAACGGCGACGAATACCTGGAGTTCTTCGGATCGGGTTTTCACAGGATTGGCCTGACAATGATATGCCGTGATTGATAGCGGCTGATCAGCCTCTATGCAAGGGGGCGCGAAGCGGCCCTATTGAAAGGCACTTACTGAGCCATGCCGAACACTTTATTCAGATGCGCCTCATAAGCTGCCAATGCAGCCGGCACATCCGGGCGCTTCATCACATCGACTGCCAGATAGGTCGGCAGGCCGGTCATGCCAAGAAACTCATTGGCCTTGTGGAACGGGAAATACACTGCATCCACCCCTTTGCCCTCAAAGAAATCGCTCGGGTCGTCGAAGGCCTGCTGCGGTGCGTTCCAGGTCAGCGACAGCATGTACTGCTTGCCCTGCACCAGACCGCCGCTGCCGTACTTCTGCGAAGCATCCGAGCGAGTCCGGCCGTCGTTGGCGTAGAGGCTGCCGTGGCCTGCTGTGAAGACTTCGTCGATGTATTTCTTCACGGTCCAGGGTGCGCCCATCCACCAGCCCGGCATCTGGTAGATCACCACATCGGCCCAGAGGAACTTCGCCACCTCTGCCTGCACGTCGTAGCCCGCGTCGATGAAGGTTTGCTGCACGTCGAAACCGGCTCGGTCGAGATGAGCAAGGGCGGCGTCGTGCAAAGTCTGGTTAAGGCGACCTTCGGAATGGGCGAATTGTTTACCGCCATTGAGCAGGAGAATCTTTTTCATGCTGACCTCAAGTCAAGAATCAATGGCCGGCAGATTAGCGATTCAGGGTCACGGGATACAGGGTGAGCGGGGCAAAATACAATTGACCATAAGTCACGAATACGAAGCTTATTATTGCCTTAGAATCGCTTCACCCTCCACCAACGAGTTGTGATCAATGAGCGAGCAATACGCCTTCATTCTCAAGGCAAAGACCCGTCCGGAAATGGCCGACGCCTTCGATACCCTGTTCCGTGCTTATGTTGAACCGAGCCGCAATGAGCCTGGCTGCATCGAATACCACATGCTGCGCGACAAGGAAGACCCGAGCCTGTTCGTATTCTTTGAGGTGTGGGCCAACAAAGCAGCGCTGGACGTGCATTCGGCCCTGCCGCATATGGTCGAGTTCTTCGAAAAACGTATGGACTACCTGGAGCGCGACTTCGATATCCAGCTGATCGAAATGCTCAGTGCGTCCTCCGCTAGCCGTTGATCAGCAGATGGCCGCCCAGCGCGGCCAGGCCGATGAAGAAGCACCGTTTGAACAGCTCGGCGCTGATGCGCTGCCGCAACCACTGGCCAGCCAGCATGCCCAGCAGCGCGGGCGCCAGCATCAGCAATGAAGCGCCCAGTGCCTGGCTGCCCAGGGCGTCTTGCCCGGCCAGCCCCAAGGCCAGCGCCACGGTCGAGACGGTGAACGACAGGCCCAATGCCTGGATCATTTCGTCGCGGCTCAGGCCAAGGCTCTGCAAGTAGGGCACTGCGGGCATCACGAACACACCCGTGGCGGCAGTCACGATGCCGGTCACCACCCCGCACACTGGTCCCAGCCACCCTTCCCTGCCCGGCGCCAGCCGCAGGCCAGGCCCGATCAAGCCATACACCGCATACACCAGCAGCGCCGCGCCCAACGCGTGCGCCGCCCATGGGCCACTGTTGATCCCCAGCCAGGCACTGCCGACCAGCGTGCCGATGAAGATCATGGCGAGCATCGGCCCAAGACGCCGCAGCAACGCCGACAGATGGCCGCCCGCCGCCAGTTGCCAGAGATTGGTGATGGTCGATGGCACGATCAGCAAGGCGGCAGCCTGCGCCGGAGGCATAGCCAGGCCCAAAAGCCCCATCGCAATGGTCGGCAGGCCCAGGCCGATCACGCCTTTTACCGCGCCAGCCAGCACGAAAGTCACGATTACCAGCAGGGACAAGGCCGGCCCGATATGTTGATAGAAAGCGATCAGGTTATTCATGACCACCATCATGGCGTGCACCGCAGTGGCTGAAAATCTGCCATATACTCACCCTGACTCTCGCCAGGACAGAGGCTGATGCATTTCGACCTGATTGATCTCACGCTGTTCCGGCACACCCTGGAGTGCGGCAACATCACCGCCGGGGCCCGCAGCAGCCACCTGTCGCTGCCTGCTGCCAGTGCGCGAATCCGCGCCATGGAAGCCTCACTCGGTACTGCGTTGCTGGAACGCAACCGCCGCGGTGTGCAACCGACCCCGGCTGGCCAGGCGCTGCTTCAGCATGCGCGGTTGATCGGCCAGCAGGTCGAACGCCTGCAGTTCGACCTGGGCCAGTACGCTCAGGGGCAGCAGGGTCAGGTACGCCTGCTGTGCAACACGGCGGCGCTGACCGAATACCTGCCGGAGCTGCTGGCCGGGTATCTGGCCGACAACCCTGGCGTGAGCGTCGACGTGCAGGAAATGCCGAGCCTGAGGGTCGTGCAGTCGATCACCCAAGGCATGGCCGGCCTGGGCATCATCTCCACCGCTGCGCCCAGCACGCACCTGCAAACCCGACCGTTTCGAGACGACCCGCTAGCGCTGATCACACCGCTAGCTCACCCCCTCAGCTCGGAGCCTGCCCCAAGCTTCATCGACAGCCTTGCCCACGGGCATGTCGGGCTCGGTGCGAACAGCGCCCTGGCGTTGTATCTGGAGGAACAGGCCCTGCGCGAAGGTAGGCGCATGCGCGTACGGGTGCGCGCCGAAGGCTTTGACGGGGTGATCCGCATGGTTGCGGGTGGCGCCGGGGTTGGCGTGGTGCCGCTGGCGGCAGTGAAGCGCTGGGAAGGCCTGTTGCCGCTGCACTGGATGGCGCTGCGCGAGGATTGGGCGAATCGCCGCTTGCTGCTGTGCGCACGGGATTTTGCGGGGTTGCCGGGCTATGCGGCCGGGTTGGTCGAGCGGCTGGCAAAGGCCTGAACGCTCATCCCCACGCGCGTGCGCATAGCGCAGTCAGGCACCTGAACGTCGAGCCCAGGCAACTGCGGCTCGGCCAATGGCCCTATGGTGTCGAGTCATTCAGCCAGTCACCAGGAGTTGTGCCATGTCCGATTTCATTACCGTCCTGCGCGAAACCTGCCCGACGCCGGTCGTGGACGCCACCAAGTGGAAGCGCATCGGCGGCGATCCACACACCGTCAACCTCAATGCCTACCTGTCGGCCGACGGCAGCAAGATCATGGGCACCTGGATCTGCACACCGGGCAAGTTCGAGGTCAACTACGAGAAGTGGGAGTTCTGCCACTTCCTCGATGGCTATTGCATCATCACCCCGGAAGGTGAAGAGCCCAAGCACCTGAAGGCGGGTGATGTGTTCGTGATCGAACCGGGGATGAAAGGGACTTGGGAAGTGGTTGAGACGGTACGCAAGTATTTCGTTTTCGCCTGATTTGTAACTCCAGCCCGGCCCCGGCCCTGTGGGCAACTCGTAATCTCCCACAGGGCCACAGTTAAATCCTCTGACATAAATTCTCAGCCTACCTTCGAGCTTTGTAGTCCTTTTCTGAATCGCATCGCTGCCTCCCATAACGTATTGCGCTCGTTTTTTTGCAGGCCTAGGCTGCACTCATGTGCCCATATCACCGGGCAGCATTACCCAGTAAAAATAATTGCCAGGGAGAGGTAAGCATGGCTTTTGATGCATACATTCAGATCGACACCATTCCAGGTGAAGCACTGGACGAGAAATACAAAAAATGGATTGAAGTAATTGGTTACGATTTTGGCGTCAGCCAAAGCATATCCGCCACTGCGAGCTCCGCTGGGGGCGCTACATCTGGGCGCACCACCGTGACCAACTTCACTTTCAGGAAATATCTCGACAGTGCCAGTTGCAAACTGATGGAGGCCAGTTGTACCGGGCAACACTTAAAGGAAGTGAAACTGGCGCTCTGTCGCGCCGGAGGCGATAAACTGAAATATTACGAAATAATTCTTGAAGAAGTTATTATCGCCGAATATTCGCAGTGCGTTGACACGGGCGTACCGCTGGAAGTGGTGCAGCTCAACTACGGCCGCATCAAGACCACCTACACTCAGCAGCGGCGCCTTGATGGCGCCGGCGGCGGCAATGTCGCTGGAGGTTGGGACCGTATCGGTAACAAAAAGTACGCGTGAGGGCAGCACCATGTCAGAAGCCCGTGCGTTTCTCAATTTTAAGTTGCAAAACTATCACCGGCTAAAAACGGACCTTGGATTAACCGGTCATTCGCTGGCAAAGTTCGATGTACTCAACGCACATATTGCCGATACAGTGGTCCGTAGCGGTGAACTGGTGATCATCGGCGACCCCACGACCGCCTCCTGTACCAGCCAGGAAGCCTGGTTGATGAGGCAGGCCGCAGTTGTGCACATGGGGCTGATGCGCAACGGCCAGGGTGTGGATAATTTTTTCTTGGACAACTTCGAAACCCTGAAAAGCCTGATTGCGCATGCATCCATGGGCGCTGGCGTGGTCAGTGAAGGGTGGAGCAAGCACCTCAAAGCTATCGAGGCTACCTTGATGGATATCGAGAAGCTGCATCAGCAGCATCTCGGGTCAGGGGCCATGGCGGCTCGCGATCAGTTCTATGCGAAGCGTTCAGCCTTGTTCATGAAGTTGGATGAGCAGTTGAACAAGCTGGCTGCTTACGGTTCAGGCCTAAGGAACAAAAGCTCGATCAAAAGGACGCTGGGAATATCCACAAAGAGTTACTTACATACAGGTGAGATTGCAGGTTATGCCAATAAGGTCGCAGGTGTAGCCAAAGCATCCAACCTAATAAAAAAAGGTGCCTACATTGGTGTAGCTCTAGAAGTCGCAGGAACAGGACTGGAGATTCACAAGGCGTGTACACTTGGGCGTGAAGATGATTGTAAAAGAGCGAAGTATGTTGAAGGAGGTTCACTAATCGGGGGGCTCGCAGGAGGCGCCGCCGGGGGCTATGTGGCTGGAACAATTTTAGCGCCTGCTTTATGCGCCGCGATCGGGTTTTCAACAGCGGGCACAGGAGGACTGCTATGTGCTGTAGTGATCGGGGGCGCTGGGGCTAAGATTGGAGGTGAGATTGGAGAGGAGAGGGGTGAACTCTACGGCGAACTCCTATATCGGAAGTTTTCAAAGTGAAAAATTTCGACCATGGCATTATCGCCGCCATCATTATCAACCTGATCATCATCACACTGACAGTCCAGTGCTTCATTGCCTCACGACGCACTGAGCACTTTGAGTCTTTGTTCCCCAATAGCCATTACATCAAACAAAACAAAGAAACTTACAAGCGCGCCGGATTAATAGGAAAACTCATGCGCACCGGCGCCATCTCAACAGTACTTGCGCTTCCGTCAATATTTACAAAGAGAAATCTAGTTGAACAAAAGGAAATCGAAAAATTCCCAAAGCGAACCAAAATATTACTCGTAACTCTTTGGACATTACACATAACTCTCTTTACCGCCCTTGCAACATCTCACTATTTATAATTTGACCTCACGCCCCACCAGTTCATTGCAGCATGTGTAAAATTCAAATATCGCAGCAGCTTAAAAAAATCGCGGAGCAGGCGCCCTTCCCTCTGGTGCGCAGTTACAAAGGGAAGGCCGCCCGGCCCGCGATGAAGTCCACCTCGCTCGTTAATTCTTCTTGCGGTACCCCTCGACAATCGCCGAGAAATCTTTGCCACCCTCACCCCGCAGGCTCATTGCCTGATAGAGCTGCTGGGCCACAGCACCGAGAATCACTGGCTGATGCGCCTGGCGCGCAGCCTCGGTAGCCAGCCCCAGGTCCTTGAGCATCAACTCGGCGCCAAACCCGCCGGTATAGCCGCGTGATGCCGGGGCGGTTTCGATGATGCCCGGCCACGGGTTGTAGGTGTCGGAACTCCAGCAACGCCCTGTCGAGCTGTTGATGATGCCCGCCAGCACCTTGGTATCGATGCCCAGCGCATTGCCTAGCGCCATGGCCTCGGACACGCCGATCATCGAGATGCCCAGCAGCAGGTTGTTGCAGATCTTGGCGATCTGCCCGGTGCCGACCTCACCACAGTGCACGATGTTGCGGCCCATCTGCTCCAGCACCGGCTTGAGCGTGGCGAACAGTTCAGTGCTGGCGCCGACCATGAAGGTCAGTGTGCCGGCCGCCGCGCCGCCGGTGCCGCCAGAAACCGGCGCATCGCCCATGTCCACGCCTTTGGCCGCAGCGGCCTTGGACACCTCGCGCGCAGTCTGCGGATCGATGGTGCTGCAGTCCACGGTCGGTGTGCCCGGGCGCACGCCCGCCAGCACGCCGTCGTCGTTCAGGTAGACACTGCGCACATGGGCTGCGGCCGGCAGCATGGTGATCACCAGTTCGCTGTTGGCTGCCGCTTCCTTGGGCGAGGCGCTGACCTGCCCGCCCAGTTCGGCGAGTTCGGCCAGTACGGTCTTGTTCAGGTCGAACAGGTTCAGCTGGTGCCCGGCCTTGATCAGGTTGCGGGCCATGGGGGCGCCCATGTTGCCCAGGCCGATGAATGCGATACGCATGGCGATCTCCTTAGCGCAGGCTGATGGTGGTGTTCACACCGTCATTGACGCTGTCGTCATCGAACCAGCGGGCGGTAACGGTCTTGGTCTGAGTGTAGAACTGCACCACCTGCTTGCCGTACGGGCCAAGGTCACCGAGCTTGGAGCCACGCGAACCGGTGAAGCTGAAGAACGGCACCGGTACCGGGATCGGGATATTGATGCCGACCTGACCGATGTCTATTTCGCTCTGGAACTTGCGCGCCGCCGCGCCGCTCTGGGTGAACAGGCCGGTGCCGTTGCCGAACGGGTTGGCATTGACCAGGGCGATGGCCTCGTCGAGGGTGTCGACTTCCAGGGTCACCAGTACCGGGCCGAAAATTTCCTGGGTGTAAACCTGCATGTCGGTCTTCACCCCGGAGAACAGCGTCGGGCCGACAAAGTTGCCTTGCTCGTAGCCCGGCACTTTCACGTCGCGGCCGTCGAGTTCGAGCTTGGCGCCCTCCTTGATACCGCTTTCGATCAGGCCCAGCACGCGCTCCTTGGCGCGCTTGGAGACCACCGGGCCGACATCGGTGCCCGGCTCACTACCGGCGTTGACTTTGAGCTTGCTGGCCGCTTCCTTGATGTCCGGCAGCCATTCACGCGCTTTGCCCACCAGCACCGCCACCGAGGTGGCCATGCAGCGCTGACCCGCGGCGCCGAAGGCGGCACCGACCAGGGCGTTGATGGTTTGGGTGCGGTTGGCATCGGGCAGGACCACGGCGTGGTTCTTCGCGCCCATCATCGACTGCACGCGCTTGCCGTGCTGGCTGCCCAGGTTATACACATGTGTACCGACTTCGGTGGAACCGACGAAGGAAATCGCCTTGATGTCCTTGTGGGTGCAGATCGCATCCACTACCTGCTTGCCGCCGTGCACCACGTTCAGCACGCCGGCCGGCACGCCGGCTTCCAGCGCCAGCTCCACCAGCATCATGGTCGACAGCGGGTCCTGCTCGGACGGCTTGAGCACGAAGGTGTTACCGCAGACGATGGCCATCGGGAACATCCACAGAGGGATCATCGCCGGGAAGTTGAACGGAGTGATGCCGGCGCACACGCCGATGGGTTGGCGCAGAGTGTAGGTGTCGACACCGCCGGCGACGTTTTCGGCGAACTCGCCCATCTGCAAGGTGCCGATGGACGCGGCGTGCTCGACCACTTCCAGGCCGCGGAAAATGTCACCTTCGGCATCGGCAATGGTCTTGCCCTGCTCGGCGCTCAGGGTCTGGGCGATGCGCTTGCTGTGTTCGCGGATCAACGCCTGCAGCTTGAGCATGATGCGCATGCGTGCGCCGATCGGGGTGTCGCGCCAGGTCTTGAAGGCGCGCTCGGCAGCGGCCACGGCGGCATCCACTTCTTCGACGGTGGCGAACGGCACTCGCGCCAGCACCTGCTGGGTAGCCGGATTGACGATGTCGCGCCATTCGGTGGTTTTCGACCCGACCCACTGGCCGTCGATCAGCAGCTTAACCTGCTCGACCTTTGTCTGGTCGGGGGATTGGGGTGCGTTCATCTGCGTTCTCCTTGGAATTATTGTCAGGACGAGATCGCCAGCGCCGTGCAAACGCGAGGTGGCGTCATGGGGCTTTTTTCGAGTATAGATGTGCAAACATCCAACAAGAACGCACAAAAAAACCGGATCAACATGCAAAAAGATCTCACCTCCCTGAGCGCGCTCAACTGGGACGACCTGAAGTTTTTCCTCGAAGTGGCCCGCACCCGCAAGGCCAGCAGCGCCGCCAAACGCCTGAGCGTGGACTACACCACGGTGTCGCGGCGCATCAGCTCGCTGGAGGGGGCGCTGGGCACGTTGCTGTTCGAAAAGTCGCGGACCAACGGCTTTGTCCTGACCGCCGAGGGGCAACGCTTGCTGGGCTACGCGGAGTCGATCGAAAGCGCGCTGCACATGGCGTGCGAGCAGGTGTCCGGTTCAGGTGTGGCGTTGTCGGGCCATGTGCGCATGGGCTGTACCGAAGGCTTCGGCAGCTTTTTCGTTACCCCGCAGCTGAGCCATTTCGTCGATGCCTACCCGGCGATATCGGTGGATATCCTGCCGCTGCCGCACTTCATAAGCCTCTCCAAACGCGAGGCGGACATCGTCATCGCCCTGGAGCGGCCCGAGCATGGGCCGTATGTGTGCTGCAAGCTGTGCGACTATCGCCTGCGGCTGTATGCGACCCAGGATTACCTGGACAACCATGCGCCGATCAACCAGGTCAGCGACCTGGTTGGCCATCCGTTCATCAGCTATGTGGATGACCTGGCGTTCAGCTCAGAGCTGCTGTACCTGGCCAACCTGATTCCCAACGCCAGCGCGCACCTTCGCAGTACCAGCGTGATTGCACAGTACACGGCGGCGTTGCAGGGGCGAGGGTTGGCGATCTTGCCGTGTTTCCTGGCGGCGCAGGATGCGCGATTGGTCACGGTGCTGCCTGAGCAGATCGAGGTGACGCGGCAATTCTGGATGTATTGCCGGGAGGATCTGCGCAAGTTGAAGCGCATTACCTTGCTGTGGGATTACATTCGTGGGGTGACGGAGGCGAATGCGCCTTTGTTGATGGGGCAAACGCGTGAGATGCGTTTCGCTCAGGAGTGATGGGGCTGCTGTGCAGCCCATCGCCGGCAAGCCGGCCCCACGTTTTCCACTGCCTTCGAGGTAGTTGTGGAAGCACACCTTGGCCACACTTTGCGCCCGCTGCTCTGAGGTTCTGGCTATCAGCTCAAAGGCCTCGTTGGCCGCGGCTCAACGATAGCGCAACGCCATCATTGCGGTGAGAGCGCCCTTTCGCGGCACACGGCAGTTCCTACAGCAGTGCATCACACCTGTTCGAGCATCAGCCCGGAGATACGCCGTACCTTGCGTGCCACCGCTTCTTCGAAGATGCCCTGGCGTGGCTCGACCAGGCTGAAGCAATGCTTGGCCCGGGTTATACCGGTGTATACCAGCTCCTTGGTCAGCACGGGGTTGAGCGCATCGGGCAGTACCAGCGCGGTGTGGCTGAACTCAGAGCCCTGGGACTTGTGAACGGTCATGGCGAACACCGTTTCCACCTCGTTGAGCCGGCTGGGCAGCACGAAACGCACCCCGCCACTGCCGTCGTTGCGTGGGAAGGCCACGCGCAGCAAAGGCTCGCCCTGCTCGTCCGGCAAGCGCAGGGCGATGCCGATGTCACCGTTCATCAGGCCCAGGCCGTAGTCGTTGCGCGTCACCAGTACCGGGCGCCCTTCGTACCAAGGCTGCTGGCTGTCGATCAGCCCGGCGCTGTGCAGCACCCGCGCTACTCGCTCGTTAAGGCCTTCAACCCCCCAGGCGCCCTTGCGCACCGCGCACAACAACTGGAAGTCCTCAAAGCTGCGCAGCACCTTGCCAGCCCACTGCTCCCAGTGCGGGTCGTCGAAAGCACTGCCAGGCACTGGGCGATAGCGGCCAATGGTACGCAGATAGCTACGATAGCCTTGTGGCCCCTCAGCGCCGCGGTTCAGACCGTCCAGTATCAGCCGATCAAAGGCGCGGTCGTGCTCGCCGCGCAGGGCCAGGCCGAATACATCGGCCGGGGGCATGGTCAACAGGTCGCGGGCCGCCTGGGCTTGCTGGCGGTTGACCAGGCGCGCCAGCTGGCCGATGCCGCTGCCTTCGCCAAAGCGGCGGGAAAAACGCAGCATCACCACCTGCTGGGCCAATGGGTTGCGCTGCGCGTCGCCGGCCTTCAGGCCACTGTCGGCCAGCGACTGACCGCCAATCTGCTCCAGCCATGCCTGGGTAGCGGGTGAGTAGCAGCCCTCTTCGGCATCCCGGCACAGGTCGCCGAGCACCGCGCCCGCCTCGACCGAGGCCAGCTGGTCCTTGTCCCCCAACAGGATCAACCGGGCTTTGGGGGGCAAGGCATTGAGCAGGTTGGCCATCATTTCGAGGTCGATCATCGACGCTTCATCCACCACCAGCACATCCAGCGGCAGCGGGTTGCCTGCATGGTGGCGGAAGTGCCGCGACCCCGGACGGCTGCCGAGCAGCCGGTGCACGGTGCTGACATCGGTAGGAATCTGCCCGCGGACATCGGCACTCACCTGCAAGCGCTCGACCTGTTGACCTATGGATTCGGTTAGGCGTGCTGCAGCCTTGCCGGTGGGCGCTGCGAGGCGAATGCGCAGAGGCCTGCCCTGCTCGACCGCAGGTGCCTGCAGCAAGGCCAGCAGGCGCACTACCGTGGTGGTCTTGCCGGTGCCCGGCCCCCCGGTGATGATGCTGAAGCCGGCGCGGGTGGCCAGGGCACAGGCCAGTTTCTGCCAATCGACCTGGCCTGCCAGAGCGCCTTCGTCGAACAACTGCGCCAGGCGTGCAGGCAGGTCGGCGGGCGTGGCCTCGTCCTGGCTCAGGCGCTGGCGCAGGGTTTCGTCTATCTGCCGCTCATAACTCCAGTAGCGGCGCAGGTAGAGGCGCTCGCCGCTGATCACCAATGGCCGGGCGTTATGACCAGGGGTATTGCCAGTTGCAACCAGGGGGCTGGCGGCAATGCGCTCGCGCCAGGTGTTCAGGTCGAGGTTGGCGAGCAATTGCGACGGTAGCAGCAGCGGGCCTGCCAAAGCATCGCCCTCCGGCGGCAGCGACAGGGCGAAATCCGGCTCGGCAAGGGTTTGCTGCAGGTCCAGGCAGACATGCCCGTGGCCCAGTTGATGGCTGGCCAACGCAGCGGCCAGCAGCAACAGCGGATCGCTGCCGGGTGCGCGCTCTTCCAGGAAGGACACGAATGCCCGGTCCAAAGCCCGCAACCAGCCGCGCTCAACCCAGCGGTCGAGCAGTTGCAGCAGGTCTGCGCTGTTACGTTGTGGCGCCAGCGTCAGCAGGTGCTCTGCGTTCAATGGGGTAGGCAAGAGGTCATCAAGGGTGCGGCTCATGGCGCAGCTCCGGCGAACAGGTCCTGTTGTTGAGGCGCGTGAACGCCACGGAACAGCGCATCGAGCGCCTCGATCAACTCACGTGGCGGCTTGACGAAGTACACGCCGTGGCCGCTGCTGCTGGCCCCGCGCAAGAAGATGAACAGCGCACCGCCCACATGCCGGTCGTAATCGTAATCGGGCAGCCGTGCACGCAGCTGGCGATGCAGGGCCAGCAGATAAAGCACGTATTGCAAGTCGTAGCGATGCTCCAGGATCGCCTTTTCCATGGCCAGCGTGTCATAGGCCTGGATATCCGGGCCAAGCCAGTTGGACTTGTAATCGGCCACGTAGTAGCGGCCATCGAGCTCGAACGCCAGGTCGATAAAGCCTTTGAACATGCCGTTGAGCAGTGTCGGCTGAGCAGCGGGGCGCGCTGCGCCTGGATGGGTGTGGCGGGCGACCAACCGGTCCAGTTGCTCTGCATCGACCTGATGGCTGGCGAACCAGAATTCCATTTCTATCTGATAGTGCTGCAACTGCGCCAACGTCAGGCTCATGTCACGGGCCGGCAGTGGCTCGTTCAGCAGTTGCTGCAACCATTGGCTGAGTGTCGGGATCCAGCCGGTCCAGTCGCGCCGGTTGCAGCGCTGGCCGACGGTGCGCTCGATCAGTTTGGGGTTGGCAGCGACCTCGGCGAAGCCTTCGCGCCCGGCCCACTCAAGCAAACCATGGAGGAAGGTGCCGGGGTTCGGCCCGCGCGGGAAGCGGTGAATGTCGCCACTGTCGGCGGGCACCTCACGGGGCAGTTGAGCATCGATCCCCTCATCGTCGAGCAACTGCTGGGCCTGGGAACTGTCGCCCCCCAGTGTCTGTTCACCCACCCGCAAGGCGCTGTACGACGCGATCCACCAATGCTCCGCCGCTGCGCGACGAGGCTTGCGTGCAGGCAGCAGCTCGCGTTCGGCATGGGGCGATCGGTAGCGCACTTCGTCAGCCTCCGGCAGGCCGGCGCAGGCAATGTACGGGCAGCCTGCCTGCAAGCTCTGCAGCCAGCCCGCCAGTTGTTCCGAGCCCTGCAGTGGCACTCCGCCACCAAGCAGATAGCCGAGCGCGGAACGGTGCAGCTGCGAGCTTTTCTGGTTACCGCGCTTGAGGTCGGCGACGCCCAGCCAGCATGCGTGCTGGGCACGTGTGAGGGCCACGTAGAGCAGGCGCAGGTCTTCAGCGAGGCGTTCATCATCGGCCAGGGCAATCTGTGCCGGGTCGGGGGTCAGGGTCATCTGCGCATTGCCCTGGCTGTCGTGCCAGGCCAGCGGCAGGCGGCTACCGTCGACCGGTTTGCTGGTGCAGATGAACGGCAGGTAGACCAAGGGGTATTCCAGGCCCTTGGACTTGTGGATGGTCACGACCTTGACCAGTTGTTCATCACTCTCCAGGCGAAGGATCTGGTCCTCACCGGCCTGCCCGGCATTGGCCAGGTGCTCGGCCAGATGGCGGATCAGCGCTTGTTCGCCGTCCAGTTCGCCCGCCGCTTGCTGCAGCAGCTCGGCCAGGTGCAGCAGGTTGGTCAACACCCGCTCGCCATCGCTGCGGGCAATGAGCGTACGCGGCAACTGGAAGTCGTGCAGCAGGTGCCGCAACATCGGCAGTACGCCCTGGCGCTGCCAAGTGTCGCGGTAGCGGCGAAAACGCATTACCCAGTCTTCCCAGACCCGCTCGTCCTGGTTCAGCTGGTCCAGTTCGGCCAGCGACAGCTCCAGGGTCAGGCTGGCCAAGGCGGCCTTGAGCAGGCGCTCGGAGTCCGGCTCGGCGCAGGCCTTGAGCCAGGCCAGCAAGTCATGCGCCTCCTGGGCGGCGAAGACCGAGTCCTTGTCGGACAGGTACACGCTGCGAACGTCACGGGCGGCAAGCTCGGCTCGCACCAGCTGCGCTTCATGGCCGTCGCGTACAAGGATGGCGATGTCAGAGGGCAGGCACGGGCGCAGCTCACCGTCAGCCTTGCTGAAACCGCTCTGGCCGCGCTGGGCACCGTTGAGCAGGGCGACGATGTGGCTGGCGCAACTGGCCGCCAGTTGCTGCCGGTACAGTGTGCTGGAGACGGGGTCGTCGCTTTCCAGTTGCCAGCACTGCAGGGCCGCGATGGCTTGGCCGTCGATCAGCAGGCGTTCGCTGCGCCCCTTGGCGCGCACCTCGATGAACGGCAACGGGTTGTCATCGTCTTCTCGGAACAGGAAGGCGCCCCGCCCTTGCTCACGGGCTTCAGCCTGCAGAAACACCCGGTTGACAGCGGCCACCATGGCCTCGCTGGAGCGGTAGTTGGTGTCCAGGCTGTGCAGCCGGCCGGCGGTGGCGCGCCGCGCGGACAGGTAGGTGTAAATGTCGGCGCCACGGAACGCATAGATGGCCTGCTTGGGGTCGCCGATCATGAACAGGCCGGTTTCCTCACGATTTTCGCTGATGCGGTAGATGCGCTCGAAGATGCCGTATTGAACCGGGTCGGTATCCTGGAATTCGTCGATCAGGGCTACCGGGAACTGTTCGCGAATCAGGCCTGCCAATCTCTCGCCGGCTTCACTGGCCAACGCATGTTGCAGGCGCAGCAGCATGTCATCGAAGCCCATTTCGGCACGGCGGCGCTTTTCCACCTCGAAGCGCGCCGAAACCCAGGCAGCGGCGTGTTCGAGCAGGCGTGCATCGGGGCTTGCCAGAGCCTGCAGCTGTTGTGGCAGGTCTTGCATGGCGTGCAGCGCTGGGTGATCTGGAGGCTCACCGACCTTCCAGGCTTCGGCCATGCCTGCTGGAGTCAGGCGCGTAAAGCCAGTCCCAAGGTCAAGTTCCACTATCTGCTCATCAGCAGCCCAGGCGCGTAACTTGTCGAACCAGGGTTCGAAGAAGCGCGCCTGCAGCTTGCGGCCATCGGCCTGCTTGGCGGCGACGGCGTCCCGGCAGATCTGTTGCAACTGCTCGACCCATTGCGCCCATGGGGCTTTAAGCTGGTGCAACTGATCGGCGCGCTGCAGCAGCGCTGCATCAATCAGCGCTTGCGGTTCTTGCTCATCCTGCTGCGCACGCACGCGACCAAACAGGGGGCGGATCCTGGGCAACAATGCATCGGGGCTGCCCCAATGGCTACGCACCCAGCCCAGGGCCTCGCCGTGCATGCCGTAGCAGAACCGCCGCCAGTAGTCGCGCATGACCTGGCCAAGCAGTTCGCTATGGTCGGTTTCCAGGCTCTGGGTGAACAGGCTGCCGCTGTCGAAGGCATGCTCGCGAAGCATGCGCTGGCACCAGCCATGAATGGTCGAGACTGCCGCTTCGTCCATCCACTGTACGGCGATCTCCAGGCGGTTGGCGCAGCGCGGCCAGTGCTCGTGTAGGTAATCGTCACGTAGCTGGTGCAGCAGCGGGTCGGCTTCCTGTGACTCGCCGCGAAAGAAGCGTGCAGCTTCGGCCAGGCGCGCGCGAATGCGCTCGCGCAGTTCCTTGGTGGCGGCATCGGTGAAGGTCACCACGAGGATCTGCGGTGGCAGCAACTCGCGGCCAAAAGCGCACTCGCCGCCATGGCCGAGGATCAGCCGCAGATAAAGCGCCGAAATCGTGAACGTCTTGCCGGTACCGGCACTGGCTTCGATCAGTTGGCTGCCATGCAGGGGGAAACTCAGTGCCAGGGGGCGGACCTGGGTCATGCGCCACTCTCCGGGTTGCCCAGCGTCTGCCAGGCTGCGCTGAATAACGGGCGGTACAGGGTTTCGCACCAGCCTTCAAAAGTTTCGTCGGCACTGAGTGCGGCGAAGTCACGGAACTGTCGGGCCAGGGCCAGGCTTTCGCTGCGCTCACCGAAACTGGTGCGGCCATCACCTTCGTAAGCACGGGCAGCTGCGGCGAGGGCTTTGTCAGGATCGTCCTGGGCCAGCCAGGCGAACGCTGTCTTGGCGGCGACCGGCAGCGGCGCATTCATTGCGGCCTGGCGTGACACCAGCAGATGGCCGAGCTGCTCGGCAGCTTCGTGTTGTGGCAGTGGCGCGAGCAGCAGGGTGATGTCGCTGGCCAACAGGGCGCTATGCAGCGGATAGCCTTCGGCGCACGCCGCCAGGTGCATGACCCAACTGGCGATCAGCCGGTGCCACTTGAGGCTGTTACGCCCGGCGCTGATGGTGTTGGGCACCGTGGTGATGCTCAACAGGCTTTGGTCATCGGCCTGATACACCCGGCCAAGCCAACCCTCCAGGCGATGGCTGCCATGCTCGAAATGGATCGGCAGTGCGCCCTCGACCACGTTGGGCCAGCGCTGCAACAATTGGCGATGGCTTTGCAGCAGATCGGGCAGCGGCTGGATCAGCTCTGCCTGCAGAAGCTCGCCGAACCCGGCCAACGGCAGCATGCCGCACGCCTGCAGCCGGCGCGCCTGGGCTTGCAGCGCCTGCTCGGCGTTTTCCGGCTCGGCCAGCGCCGCGCCGAGCAGGCTTTCACTGGCGCTATAGCGCTGCAAGGCATCGAGGACAAACGGCTCCTCATCCGGCGTCGGCGCCTCCAGCGCCTCGAAGAACACTTTCAGGCGCTGGCTGAAGAAGTGACGCACCGGATGACGCAGAAAGTCCTGCAGTTGCGTAAGGGTCAGGGCTTCATCGCTGCTGTAAGCCGGCAGGCCAACATCCGCCTGTTTAGCCTCATCGCAGACTTGGTGCAGCAGCTGCCATTCATGGGCATAACTGAACAACGCGCTGCCTTTCTGGAAATAACGCGGGCTGAAGGGCTGCAGCGGGTGCTCTTGAGTCAACGCATGCAACAACTGCTCGCCCGCTTGCTGGCTGTCGCTGCCACCGGCCAGCCGCCAACCTGCCGCCAGGTGATCGCGCAGTTGGCCTATGAGCACGGATGCCGGGCGCTCGCTATTATCGCGGATGCTCCGGCCGACCCAGCTGATGTACAGCTGATCGCGCGCGGACAACAACGCTTCGAGCAGCAGGTAACGGTCATCCTCGCGGCGCGAGCGGTCGCCGGGGCGGTAGTCACTGGCCATCAGGTCGAAGTCCAGCGGCTGCTGGGCGCGCGGGTAATCGCCATCGTTCATGCCAAGCAGGCAGACCACTCTAAACGGGATGGCACGCATCGGCATGAGGGTGCAGAAGTTTACCGAACCTGCAAGAAAACGCTGGGACAGCTTGCCCTGATCCAGGCCCGACAACCACGCCTCGCGTATGACCGTGAGGGGCAACAAGTCCTGCAAGCCTACGGTCTCGCACACCTGTAGCCAGCTATCGCGCAGCTCCTGCAGTTGCATGAGCAGGAATTCGTCGTGCTCGCCTTCTGCCAGGAAGAACACTTGCAACAGCGCGTTCAGTCGCTCGCCCCACTGGGCCGCAGTGGCTGGCTGAGAGAGGGCATGGTTGGCCACATCGAGGGCGTCGAGCAAGGCCACCAACGGGCCGATCAGCGCAGCATCCAAGCCGCCGATTTCGTCGTAAGGTTCGATACCGTCACAGCCCTCCCCCATACCGACGGCATAACCCAACAGCATACGCCGCAGGCCGAACCGCCAGCTGTTCTGCTCCAGCCCTTCGGGCAGGCCCAGGGACGCTCGCTGCTCGGCATTGAGCCCCCAACGGACACCGGCGCCCTCGATCCAGCGGTGCAGCGTGGGCAGGTCGCTTTCGCGGATCCCGAAACGCGCTCGTACAGCCGGTACGTCCAGCAGATCGAGTACTTCGCTAACGGCGAAACGGCTGTCTGGCAGCTTGAGCAGATGCTCCAGGGCAATCAACAATGGATCACGCCCGCGCTGGCCCTGATCGGTCAGGGTGAAGGGTATGTAACGCGGGTCGTTGCGCTGTAGCTGGCCGAAAACGGCACGGATATGCGGTGCATAGTTGTCGATTGCCGGGAGCATCACGATGACGTCACGTGGGCGCAGGGTGGGGTCGGCACTGAAGCGGGCCAACAATTGGTCGTGCAGGATCTCTACTTCGCGTTGTGGGCTGTGGGCGATGTGGAAGCGCACGGAGCGGTCTTGCGCCAGATCGACCTCAGGCCACAGCTCACGGGTTTCGGCAAGCGGGCGCAGTTCGAGGATATCGTCCTGCAGCTGCTTGAGCAGTGTTGCCGGCTCGCTTTCGCTGAACAGGTCGATGCGTCCATCGCTGAATGCGCCCTGGTAGCTGCCTGGGTCATCATAACTGTCGAGCAGGTTGATGTAGTCGCGGCCCTGTTTGCCCCAGGCGGCCAGCAAGGGGTGGGCGTGCTGGTGCAAGGACTCGTCATCCAACTGCACGGGCATGCCCTGCTTGCGCTGCTGGCGCTTGTACTGGTGGCGCAGCAGGTCCTTGTCGGCGACGATGTCCGCCCAGTGATGGCGACAAGGGTTGTGCACACACAGTAATACCTGGCTGAACCGCGCAAGACCTGCCAGTGCCTCCAACGCTTGGGCAGGCAGCGATGAGATACCGAATACGATTACCCGTGAAGGCAGACCCGCAGGGGGTTGCTCAAGGCTGTTGATCCGCTCGATGAATCGCTGGTGCACCCCTGCACGGCTCTGGGCCATGCCTTGTTCACCTACATCCTCGAGCAAGGCCCGCCACAGCTCGGCCTGCCAGCGGTTGCCAGGTGCCAGGGGTTTGCGTTCGCCACGGGCCGTATTGAGGACGTGCTGGCCGGCAGCCCAGTCCTTGAGCCAGTCGGCACGATAGACCTGATACTGGTCGAACAGGTCAGCCAGGCGCTCTGCCAGCTGATAGCGTTTGCGTAGATCACCGTCGTCGGTGAGGAAGCGTCGCAACGGTTCGAAATGCGTGCGCTCGATCAGCGCTGGCAGCAAACGCATGAGTCGCCAGGTCAGCGGGGCCTTGTCGAGCAAGGAAACCTCTGGAATCTCGTCACGCCCGAGGACTTTTCTGTACAGCTGCCACATGAAGCTGCCCGGCAACTGCACTTCGATGGCAGCAGCGATCCCACAACCACCCTGGTCATCTTCGAGCGGGTCCTCGGCCAAGGCCAGCTTGAGCCACTGGGCGATGCCATTGCTTTGTACCAGGGCGATTTCGTTTTCCAGGGGGGCCAGCGGATAGCGCCGCATCCAGCTCACCACCAGGCTGCGCAAGTCGTCCAGGCGATTGCCGTGCACGATCATGAAGCCGGGATGGAGTGAAGTCGGGTTGGCCATTGATGGTTCTCTGGAAGGCAGTTCGGGCTGATGGGGAACGATATCACGGCTAGCCGCCGAGTCCGGGATCAGTAACAGCCAGA